>JAAYGA010000256.1 GCA_012727935.1 Pseudomonadaceae bacterium
AAAGCTGTTCACGCTGTGCTTTGGCAAGCTTTAACACTGCTGGCACATAACCGTCACACTCTTCGACTAGCTTAAGCATTTGTGCCGAAGGCGTTAGACTAATATCGTCTACCTTGGCTTGTTGCTGCTTAAGTGCATCGCAAAAAGGCGTTGTTTCAGTGCTGCTATCTAATAGCTGGCAAACGGGCTGTAAACGCTGAAGTAATTCACTGGCTTGCTGCTGTAAAGGCTGGTCATTAATCAGCAGTTTGGCATCACGTCCAAAATTAACGGTATTTTTCAAGTTGACGTTGATGTTTTTACAGTCAGCTTCATTTAGCTGTGGGCTAGGTTCAAGCAAGCAGAACAACAAGAAAGCATCTAAGAAATATATCTGCGCTACATCAATACCACCGGCTAAAAAGGGGTTGATATCCAAACAGCGCACTTCAATGTATTCAACACCATCTTCACGCAAGGCTTCATTGGGCTTTTGGCCGCTGTGCATCACACGCTTAGGCCGAATATCACTGTAATACTCGTTTTCTATTTGCAAAATGCCAGTATTTAATTGACGGTATTCGCCATTAACCTTGGTGCCGATTGCAGCATAGTCTGGGTAAGGCTTATCTATTGCATCTTGTAGGGTGTTAATGTAGTTTTCTAAGGAATTAAAACAGATGTTTAACGTGCCTTGTACTTTGTTTTGGTAGCCTAAATCAGACATACGCAAGCTAGTGGCCGTGGGTTCGCCCCAAGTGCCTGCGGCTAACTGTTTTAAGGGGTGATTTTCATGGCCGCTTAAAAAACTAGCGTCTAAAGCTGGGCTTGCGCCAAACAAATACATTAATAACCAAGAATGGCGGCGGAAATTACGAATTAGGTCAAAATAACGCTTAGAACGCCAATCTTTATCCGCTGCTTCTAAAGGTAAGCCTTCAAGTTCTGCCAATAAAGGCCAAAGCGCATCAGGAAAAGAAACATTGTAATGAATACCAGCAATGCTTTGCATAATGCGGCCATAACGAGCATCTAAGCCACGGCGGTAAACGTGTTTCATAAAGCCTAGGTTCGAAGTGCCGTATTCACCAATACGAACACTGGCGTTACCATCAAGTTTGCAAGGCATACTGGCTGGCCAAAGCAGTTCTTGGTCGTCTAAACGTGCCAAGCTGAAGCGGTGTAGATCAAGTAAAAAATCAAGTGTGGTTTCGCGGCTGGTGCTAACAGGGGTAATAAATTCAAGCAGTGCTTCAGAATAATCGGTGGTGATGTGCGGGTGGGTCAGTGTAGACCCTAACGCTTTAGGGTGATCGCCTTGGCTAATTTCACCCTTTTGCGTGGTGCGAAGTGTTTCTTTTTCAACGCCGCGACGAATAGCGTTAAACAACCCTTGATCTGCAGCGCCTTGTAAGCCTTGCAGGTAGTGATTTAGATTTGGTGTCACTGGACATTTGCCTTAGAAGAATTAAAAGAAGTTGAGAGCTACAGTAGGACTATAGATATTGAGGGCATCTTAGCTAGTTTCAATGGCTGCAACAAGTTGAAAATAAATCGCTTCACTTGTTGCAGCACTTGTTACAACACCAGAAAAAAACGCTTAATTAACGCGACTTAATTAAAGTGACTTTTTTAATTGTGACGCAGCAGAACGCAAGGCCGTTCTTACGCCTTCTTCAAGTACGGGGTGGTAAAAAGGTTGTTCAAGTAATTCTTTTAAGGTGAGTTTTTGCTGAATACTCCAAACTAAAAGGTGTACTAGATGCTCGGCTCTGGGGCCAAAAATTTCAGTGCCTAATAGCTGGCCGGTTTTTTTGCAGGCATAAATTTTCATTAAGCCTTTATTTTGTTGCATAACACGCGCACGGCCTTGCCTGCTGAAATCCATGCTACCCACAACCACGCCTTCTTCACCTAAGCGGGCTTGAATTTGCGCCAAGGATTCACCGGCTAAAGCAATTTGTGGTTCGCTAAACACCACTGCTAAAGGCGTGCGGCGTGCTGTAGGCTGAAAATTAGGCCAGCGCGCGGCATTACTGCCAGCAATAAAACCTTCGTCGTTGGCTTCATGCAATAAGGGCCTGAAATTTGCCACATCACCGGCAATAAAAATATGCGAAGGGCTACCATCGGCATTAATGCACTGAGACGTTTCAGGGTTAAGTTCTGGTTGCAGGCGTTTATTCAGCTTTAACCCCGCCGCTTCAATATTAATCTTATCTAGGTTGGCAGTGCGGCCAGTCGCAGCCAACAAATAATCATAAGTTTCAGTGACTTCTGTACCGTCATTATCGACAAAAGTAATCGCTACGCCAGCATCGGTGCGTTTAATTAAGCGCACTTCATTGCCTGCCATAATCGGAAATTCTTGGTTAAAGGTTTTAAGTGCCAAGGCTTTAATTTCTGGGTCTTGCAAAGGACCAATACCATCGCCACGGCCAAATAACCTTAGACGCACACCTAAGCGGCTGAGTGCTTGGCTTATTTCTAGGCCGATAACACCAGGACCAAACATGGCAACCGATTCAGGTAAGTCATCCCAAGCAAACACATCATCATTAATAATTAAACGATCACCCGCTGCTTCAAACATGGCCGGAACCGCAGGGCGAGAACCCGTAGCAATAATAATATTACGCGCCTGAATTTTTTTACCGCTGGTGGTTTCTAACGTATTGGCATCAATAAAGTGAGCCAGTTCATCTAGGCGCTGTTCAGCCGGAATTTTTTCTATGTCTTGCAAAACAAAGCCAACAAAGCGATCACGTTCAGCCTTAACCCTGTGCATGACTGCCTTGCCATCAACCTTGTAACCCGCATTTAGCTGAATACCAAAAGTGGGTGCTAGCTGCATTTGATGGGCGCTTTCAGCGGCAGCAATTAACAATTTACTGGGCATACAGCCTACGCGAGCGCAGGTTGTTCCATAGGCACCGCCTTCTAGCATAACAAGTGAATCTGTTACTTTACGGGCAGCATTAAAAGCACTCATACCGGCGGTACCGGCACCAATAATGG
>JAAYGA010000257.1 GCA_012727935.1 Pseudomonadaceae bacterium
CTTTATTTGCCTAGTAAAACTAGCTTTTTGGCCCTGAAAGCCAACCTAAACCTAGCTCGCCCATAAACACACCTAAATGCCCAACCACCTGATCGGTACTAGCACACTTTAAAACCCGTGCTAATAGCTCCCTTGCCTGATTAAGAGTTACCCGACGAATAACGGCTTTTACCCTAGGTAAGCTGGTTAAGTTCATCGAAAGGCTTTGATAACCCATGCCTAAAAGTAAAATTGCACCTGCCGGATCACCTGCCAGTTCACCACAAATACTCACCGGTAAACGGGCTGCATGGGCATCAATGGCTATTTTTGCTAACACCTGCAACATAGAAGGATGATAGCCACTGTATAACCTTGCTACACGGGGGTTATCACGGTCAACGGCCAGCATGTATTGGGTTAAATCATTACTGCCCACCGACAAATAATCTACCCTTTCAGCCAGTGCAGGTATTTGAAAAACCGCCGCAGGCACTTCGATCATCGCACCCACCAGCGGCTTAGCAATACGCAGCCCTTCATTTTGACGCAGTTCCACCCAAGCACGGCGAATTAAAGCACGGGCTTCTTCTACTTCACGCACCGAAGAAATCATCGGTAATAGAATGCGTAAATTATTCAGCCCTTCACTGGCCCTTAACATCGCCCTTACTTGGGTTAGAAAAATTTCTGGGTGATCTAGCGTAAAACGTATCCCACGCCACCCTAAAACGGGGTTATCTTCTGCAATTGGAAAATAAGGCAGGGGTTTATCGCCACCAATGTCCAAGGTTCGCATGGTCACTTCACGCGGTGCAAACGCAGACAGCTGTTTGCGGTAAAGACTGACCTGCTCTTGTTCACTTGGAAAGCGTTCAGCCAGCATAAACTGCACTTCGGTGCGATACAGGCCAACGCCTTCAGCACCATAGGCCAGCGCCCGTGCATGGTCTGCTGCTAAGCCCGTGTTTAATAACAAAGGAATGCGATGCCCGTCACGGGTAATGCACGGCAAGCCTGCTTCGGCTTCTAGTGCATCCGACAGCGCCTTATCTTCTTCAATAAACACTTCGTATTGGTGGCGTATTAAGTCATCTGGGTTAGAAATAACATGCCCACGGTAGCCGTCTAAAATTAACTGCTGGCCTTCTAATTGTGCAAAGGGTAAATCCGTTAGCCCCATGACCACTGGAATCCCCATTGCACGGGCTAAAATGGCAAGGTGAGAATTACTAGACCCTTTAACGCTAATTAAGCCAGCCAGTTTTTCTTTGGGCACCTCGCCTAATAATGCAGGCGATAATTCCTCGCCCACCAGCAAAGTATTGTCTTCATATTCGCGTGGCGCTTCACCACCGGCCTGCAAATAAGACAACACACGGCGACCTAAATCACGTATGTCTGCAGCGCGTTCACGCAGGTAAGAATCTTCTACTTTTTCTAAGTATTTAACGTGCCGCCGCACCACAAAAGCTAAAGCACCCTGCGCCCACTGGCCTTCGTCAATGTGTTTTAACACCTCAGCGCCCAATGATTCTTCATCAAGCATTTGAATGTAGGCATCAAACAAGGCTTGCTCTTGCACACTCACCCGATTAGCAAGCTTTAAACCCACCGCACGAATGTCGTCTCTCACCGATTTAAGGGCAGCTAAAAAGACAACCCGTTCCTCTTCAATGGATTCGCATTCACGGTCTGGCACGCTGTCTAAATCGGCCGGTGGCATAATCACCCTTGCCTTGCCAATGGCCGCACCAGGGGAAGCTGGCAAACCCTCAAAGCGCACCATTTCTTGGCGCTGACCGGGAATGATTTTTAAACTACCGCTTAACTGGGCATGGGCAAGTACCGCCGCTAACTGGGCGGCAATGGTGACTAAAAAAGCCTCTTCACCTTCATCAAACTTGCGCTTAGCAGTGTGTTGCACCACTAACACCCCCATAGCACGGCGCTGGTGAATAATGGGCACACCTAAAAAGCTGTGGTAGCGTTCTTCGCCTGTTTCTGGCAAATAACAATAACGAGGATGAAGCGGCGCATCGTCAAGATTAATGGGCTCTTCACGTTGCCCCACATAGCCCACTAAGCCCTCAGAAGGCGCAAGGCTAACCACCCCCACCGCCGTAGCATTTAAGCCTAAAGTGTTCATTAGCACGTAACGGTTTTGACGTGTATCCATTAAATAAACTGAACACACATCCGTATTCATGGCTTTACGAACCCTACGCACCACAATGGACAACGCCGTTTGTAAATCTCTGGCAGCACTGACTTCTTGCACAATTTTACGCAGCACATCCAGCATGTTTAGAGTGGTTGGTGTAGTTGGTGTATCAGTCATGAGTTTTCACGTAGCATCCGTTGAAGTCTGGGGCCTAATTCTAAAAGAGCACGGCGATACACATCGCGCTTAAAAGGCACCACCTGACCTAACGGGTACCAATAACTAACCCAGCGCCAGTTATCAAATTCTGGTTTAGGTGAACAATCGAAACACACTTTTGAATCGGCACAACGAATTTGCAGCAAAAACCATTTTTGTTTTTGCCCTATACACAAGGGTCGACTATTACGGCGCACCATACGTTTAGGCAGGCGATAGCGCAGCCAGCCGCGCGTAGCACCTAGCAATTCAACCTGATCTGGCGACAAGCCTATCTCTTCTTTTAATTCGCGATACAATGCCTGTTCAGGTGTTTCATCATTTTTTATACCACCCTGAGGAAACTGCCAAGCATCTTGACCATAGCGCCTAGCCCAAAGCAGCTGGCCATCACTATTGGTAATAATAATTCCAACGTTAGGGCGATACCCATCCTCATCTATCAACACTACGCCCTCAAAAAGTTTTTTAACCATTGTTCCATAAAGAATGAAAAGTATTCAATTTAACACTGATGTAAAATGTAATAAACCATATAAATTTAAATGCAAGGAAACCTAATAAAGTGAGCTTAGCCCTGTTTGACCTCGACAACACACTAATTGCTGGTGACAGCGACCATGCTTGGGGTGAATTTTTGGTAAATAAAGAATTGGTTGATGCCGCTGAATATAAAAAAGCCAACGACCATTATTACCTTGCCTACCAACAAGGCACTTTAGATATACATGATTACTTAACTTTTTCACTTAAACCTTTAACCCACTACTCTACCCAAGAAATGCTAACTTGGCGTGAAGTTTTTATTGAAGAATGTATCCGCCCGTTACTTTTACCCGCAGCAACCGAGCTTTTAAATAAGCACCGTGAACAAGGGCACCACATTTTAATTATTACTGCCACCAACCGTTTTATTACCGAACCCATCGCAAGGTTGTTAGGTGTACAAGAACTGATAGCGCCTGAACCTGAATTTATTAACGGCAGCTACACAGGGAAAATAGTAGGAACGCCCAGCTTTCGTGAAGGGAAAATTACCCGCCTAAATGAATGGCTCGCCCAAAAAGACCTTAGCTTAGAAAATAGCTGGTTTTATAGTGATTCACACAATGATTTACCGCTACTAGAAGTGGTGGATAACCCCATAGCGGTTGACCCTGATGATGCGCTGCGCCAACGGGCGGTTCAGGCAGGCTGGCCTATTATCAGCCTGCGTGGTTAGTTAATATGCGCTGGTCACTGGAAACGCTAGGCATCATGCATTCTTGCTACCAAGAAAAATTTGCCGTGCCACGCCAACCGGGGCTGGCTCCTAGCGCCTATGCAACCCTTGAGCTGCTGCCGCCTTATAATCTGCCAGAATGCGTTGATGGGCTGGAAGGTTTTTCGCACCTGTGGATAAGTTTTATTTTTCATCAAAACCTAGCACAAGGCTGGAAACCCAAAGTGCGTCCACCCCGATTAGGCGGCAATAAAAAAGTAGGGGTGTTTGCTAGTCGCTCTACTTTTCGCCCCAATGGTTTGGGTTTATCGGTGGTAAAGCTGGAAGGGATAGATTTAAACGAAGGGGTAAAGCTGCATTTATCGGGTGCCGATTTAATTGATGGCACACCCGTGGTGGATATTAAGCCTTACATTCCTTGGGTGGATGGTAAGCCTGAAGCCTTGGCAGCTTGGGTAGCCGCACCACCTGAATTACTCAAGGTTAGCTTTCAAAATACAGCAGAATTACAGCTAGCTGCCCATTCGCAAGGTAAACGCCTTAAACAACTTATTAGTGAAGTCTTGGCACAAAACCCACGCCCAGCCTATCAAAAAACAGACCTTGCAAGGGTTTATGGCGTAAAGCTAGCCGATTTAAACGTGCAGTTTTGTTACTTGGCTGACACGAGTATAGAAGTGGTAGCGATTCACTAACCGCTACCACTTCTAAACTAGAGCCTAATACATCAAAGAACCTAATGCATCAAAAAAACCTAATCGAAGTTAATGCCTAAACGGCGACCCACTTCTTCATACGCTTCAACCACGCCACCCAAACCTTGACGGAAACGGTCTTTGTCTAGTTTTTCACGGGTGGTTTTATCCCACAAGCGGCAACCATCAGGCGAAAACTCATCGCCTAGAAAAACTTCGCCTTTGAACACGCCAAACTCTAGCTTGTAATCAACTAGCAACATGCCGGCATCATCAAACAGCTGTTTTAAAATGCCATTCACCTTATAGGTTAGCGTTTTCATTTCAGCCAGCTGTGCTTCGGTTGCCCAGCCAAAAGTAAGGCACAAGGATTCGTTAATCATTGGGTCGCCCTGTGCATCATTCTTTAAGAACAATTCATAGGTTGGCGGATTAAGTTCTAAACCTTCTTCCACACCTAAACGGCGCACCAAACTGCCCGCGCTAATATTACGCACCACGCATTCAACCGGCATCATCTTCATGCATTTAACCAATGATTCACGGTCGCTTAAACGTTCTTCAAAGTGAGTAGGAATGCCTGCTGCTTTTAGCTTTTCCATAATAAAAGCATTAAAAATATTGTTAACCTTGCCTTTACGTTCTAACTGTTCCAGCTTCTTGCCATCAAAAGCACTGGTATCATCACGAAAATGCATAATTAATAAATCAGGATCATCAGTTTTATAAACAGATTTGGCTTTACCTGCATAAAGCTCTTCGCGCTTTTCCACAAATGTCTCCGGGAAGGTAGGTTGTTAATAGATTAAGAATAACAGAGCAAAATAAAAACGCTAAGCTTGAATATCACGCCAACCAAAACCTTCATCTTGGCTAGCTAAGGTTATCCAGTCTGGCGTGGTGTTAATGGCTTCGGCTAGCGTAAAACAAGCCAAATTTGGCTCATTATTTTGTTCACTTAAATGAGAGGCCACTAGATGAGTCAAATTTTTCACATCCATTTGAGTTAAGAAATCTGCCGCTTGTTGATTACTTAAATGGCCAAAATCGCCACCCACTCGGCGCTTTAACGAAGCAGGGTAGGGGCCGTGAGCCAACATTTCTGGGTCATGATTCGCTTCTAATACTAAGGCTTGGCAAGGTTTATAATGACGCACCACATGGGGTGTAATGCTGCCTAAATCGGTCAATATTCCTAAGCTATTAGCACCGTCACTAATCACAAACTGCACAGGTTCGCGGGCATCGTGTGGCACAGTAACCGGCAAGACTTCCAAATCATTCACCGCAAACGAATGTTCAGGATTAATAGGCCGCCAGTCAGGCACTTCACCCTTAATACGCCCCGAAATTTTAGTACCGCTGGTGGTATAAAGTGGCAGCTGGTAACGCCGCGTTAATGCGCCAGCGCCAGCAATATGGTCACCGTGTTCATGAGTAATCAGCACCGCTGTCAACTGTTCAGGCTCTAACCCAAGGCGTTGCAAACGGCGCGTGGTTTCTTTCATGGCAAAGCCACAGTCAATTAACAAGTGTGTGCTGCCACAACTCACCAAGGTGGCATTGCCCTTACTACCACTACCTAAAGAAGCAAACTGAATGCGTTGACTTTTTCTCAACGCAACTGCCGCTCCAGCCAAGTTAATAGCTCAAGTTCAATAGCTGCAGGGGCTGCTTGATTGGTCAGGCTTTCCAGCACCAAATCTAATTCTTGACCATACTCAGTTAAATGCAGCTGATAATGG
Source organism: Pseudomonadaceae bacterium (assembly GCA_012727935.1). GTDB lineage: Bacteria > Pseudomonadota > Gammaproteobacteria > Pseudomonadales > Halomonadaceae > Marinospirillum. The sequence goes on from JAAYGA010000257.1 coordinate 6,025, forward strand.
TGTTCTTCTGGTTTAGGGCCACGGCTAAATAAGCGCGCAAAAAAACCAGAAGGACGTGCATCTTTTGGCACATAGCGAATATAAAAACGCCCTTCACTGCGGTTTAAATCTTCTAGTTTTTGCCAATCATCAGTGAATTTGTCTTCAAAAAGATTAACTAGCTCGGCCCAAGCACGCTCATATTCAAGCTGCATAACCAACACTTGGCGTTCATCACGATCAACCAAACGCACCAGCTGGTTGTCTTGTAATGATTGCGCCTGCAAAGAAACACTGTGGCCAGCTTGGCTTAGGCTAGCGGTTAAAAACTCAGCCAAGGATTTAACTCGGCTGCGGTCGTAATCACTCCAAGGCAAATCTTGCCCTACTTCATAGGAACGTAAACGAATTTCAGAGGTGCCTCGACGCACGCCTTGGCGCAGGTCAATGCGCTGAGCTGGCAACCTGCTAGCAGGGTCTGCAGCAAGGGCTAGCTCACCCCGCCTAGGGCTGGCTGAAACCAGTGCTACATCACGGCTTTCTGCAAAAGCACGCAGGCTAGTCCAAACTTCACTGGGGCTACGCAACACCAACAACCATGCACCCTGCTCATCTACCCGTTCGGTTACCAAACCTTCTGCTTCATCCATAACCCTTAAAGGTTCAGGACGTGGCGCTTTAAGCTTAGGTTCGTTAAAGCTGCGTTCGGCCTTGGCAATCGGCATAGCGTCTTGGTTAGGGTAGCTTCTAGGCAAGTCGTTACTTGCTTCGTGAGCTTGATAATAGTCGGTGTTGCGGTCTTGGTATTCACTGCTGCTGCAACCTGCCATTAAGCCAACCAGCAAAATTAAAGGCAGCGGCAGCTTTCCTAACTTCATTTTTTTAAAACCCCAGCCAGCTGCAAAGCTTCATGAATGGTGGTGTGATATTTGGTTGATAAAGGTGTTAACGGCAAGCGTATGCCTAAATCAATTAGCCCCATATCATACAAGGCCCACTTAGCAGGAATGGGGTTAGATTCCACAAACAAACCAGTATTTAAAGGCATTAAACGCGTATTTAACTGGTGTGCTTTAGTGCTGTCTCCGGCTAAAGCTGCCTCGCACATATCGCGCATTTGCTTAGGTGCTACGTTAGCTGTCACTGAAATATTACCGCTACCACCCATCAGCATTAGCTCACAAGCCGTAGCATCATCGCCTGAAAAAATTTGGAAATCTGTGCCTGCCACAGCATCAATTAACACCTTGCCGCGTTCTAAATCACCCGTTGCATCTTTTAAAGCAACAATTTTATCTAGCTTAGCTAAGCGCAACACGGTTTCATTGTGCATATCCACCGCAGTACGGCCCGGTACGTTATACAAAATAATGGGTAAATCGCTGGCTTCGGCAATGGCTTTATAATGCAGGTACAAACCTTCTTGGGTGGGCTTGTTATAATAGGGTGTGTTAATTAGGCAATAATCGACACCCACCTTGTTGGCATAACGTGTTAACTCAATCGCTTCTTTGGTTGAGTTAGAACCCGTGCCAGCAATGACTGGAATCTTACCTGCAACACGGGCTACAACCTTACGAATCACTTCAAAGTGTTCATCAAAGCTTAGTGTGGAAGGCTCACCCGTTGTACCAGCTGCAACTATGCCGTCGGTGCCATTTTCTAGGTGGAAATCGACCAAACGATCCAATGCAGGCCAGTCGACTTCACCTTGCGCTGTCATGGGAGTTACCAAAGCTACTAGACTGCCTTTAATCATGCCGCTTCTCCAAAATTTTAAAAAATACTTCACTATTGTTACGCTTCAGACGTTTTGTCTCAAGCAGAAAATTATGCCTATGTTACATTTAAAATAGGCATAACCCTTTTACTTGTTAATTTACTAAATTACGGAGTTATAAAATGAGCTTAACCCTAGGCCAAACTTTACCTAACTTTACCGCAGAAGCCACCAGCAATTTGCAAGTTACCTTGCCTGCCCTTAAAGGTAAAAAAATTGTGCTGTATTTTTACCCTAAAGACAGCACCCCAGGCTGCACCACCCAAGGTGGCGACTTTCGTGATTTGTACAGCGACTTTCAAGCAGCCAATACTGAAATTTTTGGCATTTCACGTGACAGCCTTAAAAGCCATGAAAACTTCAAAGCAAAACAAAACTTCCCTTTTGAACTGCTTAGCGATGCAGACGAAACCCTGTGCAAACTATTTGATGTGCTTAAGCTAAAAATGATGTTTGGCAAAGAACACCTAGGCATCGAACGCAGTACCTTCTTAATTGATGAAGACGGCAAGCTAATTAAAGAATGGCGCAAGGTTAAAGTGCCAGGCCATGTACAAGAAGTGCTAGAAGCCGTTAAAGCCTGCTAAGTAATCTGACCTAAAACATCAAAATCAGTTACATATCCATTAGGCTGCGTAGGGATTCTAATTCCCTGCGCCGCTCTCTAATGGACGATTGCACTACCCAAGGTTGGTTTTGTAAACGGGCTTGTTCTTGGGCTAAATCTAACTGCTGAAATGCCTGTTTAAACCGTCCATTCAACTGAAAATATTCTGCACGAGCACGATGTAATTGAATTTGTGCATCAACCTTCCCCGCAGCTTCTGCAAGCTGAAACCAAACCATTGGGTCTTTGGGTCTGCTTTGGCTTAACTGCTGTAAGCTGCGCCTTGCTTTATCCCACGCTTGTTGCTGTCTAAAAATATCAGCCTGCAACTGTTGGGCAGGGTAATAGTTGGGCGCATAAAGCAATAAGTCATCTAGCTGTTTTGTAGCCTCTTCCCAACGCTCTTGCTCTGCTAAGGCTTCGGCAAGTAAATAGTGTGAAAGCAGCCAACTGGGTTCTTTGTTGGCTAGCTTAGTTAATAATTCTAGGCTGGCTGCCTTGTCACCCTTGGCCTTGGCTAGCAAAGCTTTGGCATAGTGTAAAGATTCACTAGAGCTTTGTTCTCTAGAAAACAAACTATAAGCATCTTCAGGGTTAGCGTATTGAGCAAAAATAACCCGCGCACGAATCATTTCATAATCGCGCCCTGCCACTCTAGGCACTTGCTTTGTTAGCTGATCTGCTCTTGCTTGGGCATCGGCAATGCGTGATTCAGTTAAAGGGTGGGTTAATAAAAACTCAGGTGGCCTGCCACTTAAACTGGCAATGCGCTGCATTTGGCTAAACATTTGTGGCATTGCTTCAGCAGCATAACCAGCAGCCATAAGCGTTTCCATACCAATACGGTCGGCCTCTTGCTCATAACCGCGGCTCCAAGCTAACTGGTTTTGAATAGCCGCCGCCTGTGTTCCAGCAATGGCTGCTATGCCTGCATCGGCATGGCCTTGGCTAGCAGCTAAAACCCCTGCCAGTAAACCCGCCATAGTTTTCCATTGAATGTCTTGTGCCGCCTGCACACGGCGTGCAAAGTGGCGTTGACTAATGTGGGCTAATTCATGCGCCACCACTGAAGCAAATTCATCTTCGTAGGGTGCAAAGGTAAACAGGCCGGTATTAATTCCAACCACACCACCGGGCACAGCAAAAGCATTTAACTGGCGTTGATCAACCAATAAAACATCTAAATCTTTTTGCTCTAAGTGGCGGTTCCAAGTGGCTAGGCGTTGAATTAAACGCTCGGTATAGTCTTGCGTTAAAGGGTCGTCATAAAGCTTAGTTTGCGAACGAAACTGCCTTAGCCAGCCCTGCCCCAACAGCTTTTCTTGATTCAAGCTAATGTCATAGGTGCTGGATAAACCCAGACTAGGTAATTCAAGGGCTTCTGCTGTTATACTTTGGCGCGGCATGAATAAGAATAAAATAAAGATGAAACTAATTAACCAATTATTTTGATGCATCGTTAGCTTTTCTGGTAATGATTGGAGTGTCAAAGCACTTTTATACGACAAGGTAACGCCTCTTGAATTCAGAAAATAATCCAACTCTACCCAATAATAACTCAAGCCTAAGCTATGACCAGCACTTAGATGCTCGCGGCCTTAGCTGTCCCCTACCCCTACTTAAAGCCAAACAATGCCTTAATAAACTTAATGCAGGCCAAGTCTTGTTTATTCAAGCAACAGATCCTGGTGCTTGGAACGATTTTGCAAGCTATGCCAAGTTAAGTAAGCACCTGCTGGTAAGCCGTGAAAAACAGGGTAATCACTTCCACTTTTTATTACGAAAAGGAGAATAAAATGTCTTTTCGTGATGTAACACTAAATTGGCTGCACCGTTATTTTTCTGATGAAGAAGCCGTTATTTTTGCACTACTCATTGTTTTTTTCTTTACATCTTTGTTCTTTTTTGGCGCTATGCTATTGCCTTTTTTAAGTGCCGTTGTATTTGCCTATCTACTACAGGGCATAGTAACGCCTTTAAAGCAGCACTTAAAATTACCGAACTTTTTAGCTGTGCTATTTGCTTTTAGTTTGTTTATGAGCATTTTGCTAACGCTTATTTTTTGGCTGTTTCCGCTGCTGTGGAATCAGCTACTTAGCCTAGCGCGTGAACTGCCGGTAATGGCTAAAGCCATGCAGGTGTGGATAGACCAATTACACGAAGCCTACCCCCAGCTAATTACCCAGCAGCAAGCCAGCAGCCTGCTCAATGAAGTAGTTAATGATATGCGTATGCTGGGGCAAACCCTAGTATCGTTTTCGCTTTCCAGCATCCCCAACCTAATCGCTTGGCTTATTTACTTAATTCTAGTGCCTATTTTAGTGTTTTTTATGCTAAAGGATCAGCGCCAGCTAGTCGGCTTTATTACTTCACTTATGCCTAAAAAAAGAACCCTAATGACTCGCGTTTGGTATGAAATTGACGCACAAATTGCCAACTACATTCGTGGCAAGGTGCTAGAAATCATTATCATTGCAACCGTTAGCTGGGTAAGCTTTATATTTCTAGGCTTAAACTACGCTGAATTGCTTGCCCTGCTGGTTGGCTTGTCGGTACTAGTACCCTACATAGGCGCAACCGTTGCAACCCTGCCTGTGGCCTTGGTGGCCTTCTTTCAGTTTGGGTTGAGTAGTGATTTTATGTGGGTTATTGGTGTTTATGGTGTTATACAAGCACTTGACGGTAATGTGCTAGTTCCGCTGCTCTTTTCTGAGGCAGTAAACCTACACCCAGTGTCCATTATTCTTGCAGTGCTATTCTTTGGTGGCCTGTGGGGCTTTTGGGGCGTGTTCTTTGCTATTCCTTTAGCAACCATGTTTAAAGCAATTTTCTATGCTTGGCCAACGGCTTTTTACCCAGAAGGTGAAGAGCAAATACAACTAACCCAACTAGACTAGCCAAATTATTAGCAACCCATAATTAACTAGCACAATAAAAAGGCTGCCAATTGGCAGCCTTTTTATTGTTATTTTTTAGGGAAGTCGAGCATCTTTTGCAAAGGCACCAGTGCCTTTTGAATTAACTCAGGGGTTACCTTAATTTCATCACTGCCTTCACGCAAAGACCTTGCCATGCGCTCTAAGCTGTTCATTGCCATCCAAGGGCAATGAGCGCAACTACGGCAAGTTGCACCCTGTCCACCCGTAGGTGCTTCAAGAAAACGCTTGTTCGGGTTCTGTTGCTGCATCTTATAAAAAATGCCACGGTCGGTTGCCACAATTAAAGTGTCATTGGGCAACTCACCGGCTGCTTTAAGTAACTGGCTGGTTGAACCCGTTACATCGGCAACATCCACAACGCTTGCCGGCGATTCAGGGTGAACCAATACAGCGGCGGTAGGGTGAATTTTCTTTAAATCTAAAATGCCTTTGGCTTTAAATTCTTCATGCACTATGCAAGCGCCGTCCCACAACAACATTTCTGCACCTGTTTGGCGGCAAATGTAGTCGCCTAGGTGTTTGTCGGGCGCCCAAAGAATTTTTTTACCCTGCTCATGTAAATGGGAAACTACCTGCAAGGCAATGCTTGAAGTAACAACCCAGTCAGCACGGGCTTTAACGGCTGCTGAAGTATTGGCATAAACCACCACAGTATGATCAGGGTGTTCATCACAGAACTGGCTGAATTCATCTGCATCACAACCTATGTCTAAGGAACAGGTTGCTTCTAGGGTGGGCATTAATACACGTTTTTCAGGCGATAAAATTTTGGCAGTTTCACCCATAAAGCGCACCCCAGCAACCACTAAGGTTTGTGCTGAATGACGAGCGCCAAAACGGGCCATTTCTAGGGAATCACCAATAAAACCACCGGTTTCTTCTGCTAAAGCTTGAATGACTGGGCTGGTATAATAATGAGCAATCAGCACAGCCTTGTGTTCGACAAGCAGTTGCTTCACCTGCTCACGCAGTGCATCTTCTTCTACTTCAGAAAGATTGGCAGAAGGGGTGGCACGAGAAAGGTGCTCGCGCACCAATAACTGATCATAAACACTGTTCATTTTAGGCGAATATCATTGTTCTTAGTGATGGGTTGACGACGAATGATAACATAATGCCAAAGTCGTCACCCAATACAAAGTTTATTCGCGACCTAAAATAAATTAAAAATAAAGAATAAAAAAAACCGCCCTATAATAAGGCGGTTTTTTAAAATTTGGTGGGTCGTGAGGGATTCGAACCTTCGACCAATTGGTTAAAAGCCAACTGCTCTACCACTGAGCTAACGACCCTTGAACGCGGCGCATATAGTAACTTTTTTTGAGATAGTTGCAACCCCTAAATCAAAAATAATTACTATTTATTTAGTTCGGCGGCCAATTGCGTGTACAGGTTTGCGTGAATTACCACGGTTTTTCTTCCCAGGACGCCCAGTAGGTATGGCTTCTACCGATTTCTTAGCCAAGCCACCCAAAGCAGAAAGATCATCCACTTCAGCTTGGGTTAATTCTATCCATTCACCCATTTTGGTGCGCTTGTCTAAATAAATATTGCCATAACGAACGCGCTTTAAACGGCTTACAGTTACGCCTTGCGATTCCCACAAACGACGCACTTCACGATTACGGCCTTCGTTTATCACCACATGGTACCAAACGTTAATGCCTTCACCGCCAACCAGTTCAATGGCTGAAAAACTGCCTAAGCCATCTTCCAACATTACGCCTTCTTTCATGGCCTCTAGCATGTCATCGGTCACTTCGCCCATCACACGCACCGCATATTCACGCTCAACCTGATGTGAAGGGTGCATAAGGCGGTTAGCTAGTTCGCCATCGTTAGTAAATAACAGCAAACCTGCCGTGTTAATATCTAAGCGGCCAATGGCTATCCAACGCTCGCCACGCAAGCGGGGCAGGTGGTCAAAGACAGTGCGGCGGCCTTCAGGGTCTTTACGGGTCACCAGCTCGCCTTCAGGCTTGTTATACATGATTACCCTACGGGGTAGCTCATCTTCCGTCTTTAACTGCACTAGGCGCCCTTTCACGGTCACACGGTCTTGTTCAGATATCCTATCGCCTAATACTGCCGTGCGACCATTAATGGTTACTAAACCGGCATCAATCACTGTTTCCATTTCACGGCGCGAACCCATACCGGAACGGGCTAAAACTTTTTGTAGCTTTTCAGTTTTTTCAACAGCAACTTCAGTTTTTTCTATTTTAGAAGGATTAAAATATTGTTTATTTTTCATAAGTTAGGTGTTCACACACTGGTAAGTAAATATGGGTGGAGAATTATTCTCCATCGGATTCAAAGCGTTGTGCTAAATCAGCAAAAGTAAGCTCTTTAACATCGGGTAAACTCTTATCAAGCAAATCACCCAAACTTTCAGGATCAGCCGCTTGGTCTTGTGCCTCGTCTTCTGCTTCATCTTCAGTTAAATCAAGCAAAGGTGAAAGGGGTATTTGGTCTAAATCATCTTGCCATTCTTGTTGCTCATTTTCTGCTAGCTCACGCAAAGCTTCAAGTGGTGGTAAATCATTTAAACTCTTTAAATTAAAGTAGTCTAAAAAATGCCGTGTGGTGGCATAAAGTGCAGGGCGGCCCGGCACTTCACGGTGGCCAACAACACGTATCCACTCCCTATCTTCAAGTGTGCGGATAATTTGCGAACCCACGCTTACCCCACGTACATCTTCAATTTCACCACGCGTAACAGGCTGACGGTAAGCAATTAAAGACAGTGTTTCTAATAACGCACGGGAATAACGGGGTGGCTTTTCATCCCATAAACGACTAACCCAAGGCGCATAATCGGCCTTAATTTGGTAACGAAAACCACCGGCAACCTCAACTAGTTCTTGGCTAGTACTGGCGGTTTCTTGTTGCAAAACAACCAACACTTCCCTTAATTTAGCCAATTCTGGGCGCTGGTATTCATCAAAAATTGCCGCCAGCTGTTGAAGCGTCAAAGGCCCTTTAGCAGCTAATAATAAAGCTTCAACTATGCGTATTAATTGCTGTAAAGAAAGTCCGTTCATTCCAAAACTTCATCAAATACTTCTTGGCCTTCCGCGCCAGCAACTTTAATTCTTACATAAATCATGGCAAATAACTGGGTTTGCACTAGCTCTACTAGCTGTTCTTTTACCAGTTCTAATAAGGCAATAAAAGTAACCACCCAGCCTTGGCGACCTTCGGTTAAATCAAACAGAGCATCAAAGGCTAGGTAATTCGAGGCTTCTTTTAAATGGTCTAATACCTGCGACATGCGTTCACGAATTGAAAGAGGTTCACGGCTAACTTGGTGGTGTGCCAGCATAGATGAACGTTTCATTAAGCGTGCAAAAGCAAGTAAAACGTCTTGCAATTCAACTTCAGGATGCAACACACGGCTTTCTAAGTTAGGCAAGGCAGAATTAACAGGAAAAACATCACGCTCTTGCCGTGGCAGGGCATCTAACTGTTCGGCCGCTGTTTTAAACCGTTCATATTCAAGCAGGCGGCTAATTAGTTGTGCGCGGGGGTCTGTTTCATCTTCCTCGTCTAGTGCAGCATGACGTGGTAGCAAACTGCGTGATTTTATTTCAGCTAAAAGCGCAGCCATAACAAGGTATTCAGCGGCCAGTTCTATTTGTAAATCCTGCATTAAATCTAAATAGCCTATGTACTGGCGCGTAATTTCAGCCACATTAATGGTTAAAATATCAAAGTTATGCTTACGAATTAAGTAAAGCAGCAAATCTAGTGGGCCTTCAAAGGTTTCTAAAAAAACCCTTAATGCTTCTGGCGGAATAAATAACCCTTCCGGCAGTTGTGTAAAGGGTTCACCATCAACCCTTGCTAGAAGTTCTAGCTGTACAGGCCCTGCTAGGGTCTGTGGCATGAATTAGCTGCCAAAAATCGATAAATCACCACGGCCTTCACGGGTTATTTCTGGCACACCCGTACACAGGTTAATAACCGAGGTGGGTTCAATAGAGCAAGCACCACCATCAATCACTAGATCAACCAGTTTATCTAAACGTTCTTGAATGGTTTCAGCATCAAATAAGGGCAGTTCTTCATCAGGCATAATTAGCGTTACACTCATCATGGCCGTGCCTAGTTCAGCTAGTAAAGCACGGGTTAACGTGTGGTCTGGCACCCGCAAACCTATGGTGCGACGCTTAGGGTGAAGCAATAAACGCGGCACTTCACTGGTGGCATTTAAAATGAAAGTATAAGGGCCTGGGGTCGCATTTTTTAGCATCCGAAAAACAGTGTTATCAACCTTGGCATAAACAGACAAGTCGGATAAATCGGCACACATTAAAGTAAAGTTGTGCTTGTCGTCTAGGTTACGAATGCGCTTAATGCGCTCCACTGCTTTTTTTTCACCCACACAACAACCTAGGGCATAGGCAGAGTCGGTTGGGTAAGCAATTACGCCGCCATTACGCAAAATAGTAACAGCCTGCTGAATAAGCCTTTGCTGGGGGTTATCTGGGTGTATTTCAAAAAATTGGCTCATAATAATCACTCTAAAGGTTGAATACTTGACTTAAAGGAACACAAGCTTCAGGTAAGGCAGCATAACGACCCGGTGCAGGGCAAATAATACCGGGGCTATGAAAGTCACTACCCCAAGTTACTTTAAGCTGCAGCTCTTTAATTAAGCACAATAAACTTTGGGTTTGCTGGGGGTCTTGCTGACCGCTAACCACTTCAACCGCTTGACCACCCACTTCAGCAAAGGCTGTCACTAAACGATTACGTTTAGTGCGCGTTAATTTGTAGTAGTGAGGGTGTGCCAAGCTAACAAAAGCACCCGTTTCAATTAACCAAGGTACCGCTTCGTCTAGTGGCTTCCAGTGGTTTTTAATGTCGCCTAGTTTACCGCTACCTAACCATTTGCGAAACGCTTGGCTGTGGTTAGTTACATAGCCAGCAGCTACCATAGCTTCGGCAAAATGCGGACGACCCGGCACACCGCCGTTAGAATATTGTAGGACGGTTTCTAGTTCAAGCGGGGCAGAAGTTTTAGCTAAGCGTTCAATAATTTGTTCGGCTCGGCTCCAACGTGCTTTAGCCTGTAAAGCAGCCAAATTGTGTGCAGCTGGGGTTAAACCTTGCGGCCACAAAGCCACTAGGTGAATAGTTATACCCAACCAGCTGCAAGAAAACTCCATTGCAGGCAACAGGCGTATTCCCTGCTGCTTTGCTTCTAAACTGGCTTCTGCTAATCCACCAAAGGTATCATGATCGGTTAGTGCCAACTCTTTAATGCCTTGCTTGGCAGCAAAAGCCATTAAGGCGGCTGGGCTTAATGAACCGTCGGATGCGGTAGAGTGCATGTGATAATCACATTCTTGATTCAATAAAGAAGACATAACGACCACTGATTACTTTTAAGGCAATCAGATTAACATTTTTGTAAGGAGAAAAGTTGAATGTTTTACGCGCTTATTTGTACTGATAAACCCAACACACTAGAACAAAGAATGCAGGCAAGACCCGAACACCTAGCCCGTTTAGAAGCCTTGCGTGATGAAGGGCGCTTATTGATTGCAGGCCCTAACCCTGCCATTGACAGCGAAAACCCAGGGGATGCAGGTTTTACAGGCAGCTTAGTGGTAGCAGAGTTTGCAAGCCTTGAAAAAGCCCAAGCTTGGGCAGATGCAGACCCCTATGTTTTGGCAGGGGTTTATCAGCAGGTCAGCATCAAACCCTTTAAAAAAGTATTGCCTTAATATTAACCAACCGCTACTGACGGGTTTTTACCTGCCCGTCTTGTAAATAAAAAGTAATTTTATCCAGCTCTTTATTCACATCAAAAGGTGCACCAGCCAGCATAATGTAAGTCCCAGGATAAGCGCGACGATTCACCACCACCTTGGCTGCATAAAAACGCTTCAACTGGTCTTCAACCACTGCTAAAGACGTATTAAGCTCAAGCGCTTCTGCTTGAATGGCTTCTTTGGTAGCAATAAGTTTATCTTTCATTTTGGCAATTTCTTCACGGCCTTTTTTACGTACTTGACGTGCTAATTCAATTAAATTGTATTTTTTATCGTCAATTTTACTCAAGTCTGCTAACAAAGCAGTGTACCTTTCCTGCAACTTAGCACACTCCCCCACTTCAAGCTTTGTTTCACTGTAAGCAATGGCGCCGGTGGTATTTAATTCAATGTAATCCACCGCTTTTGCACTGCCGCCCACCATTTGCCCTTTGCCTAATATCTGAATAAAAGTACCAGCAATTAATTTAGAGTGCATCACCTGATTGCTAATAATAATCTCATGGCCTGCTTCTAAAATTGCTTCATGGGCAAAGCGGGCTTTAATGCTGTACTCAGCTTTTAATGCGGCTTTTTCAGTCATGTATTGGGCGTCTTGGTGGCCAATGGCACCGCCTACTAGCTCGATATGGCCGCCTGCTTTAATAAACGCAGCATCAACACCGCCACCAATTTTTATATCACCCGTTGCCACCACCTGCATGCCGTCACGCACATCGCCCTTAATTTCAACACTGCCCCGATAGCGAACATGGCCGGTGCCTAAATCAACGTTTTCTATTTTTAGCGTTTCTTCTATTTGAGCGCCTTTATCATAGATCACCGGCATACCTGCTATAGCAGCAAGCAGTAAATTTTCATCGTCTTCAGCTATAACCACACTGGCATCTTTTAAGCGAAACTGTAGGTCTTTGCCATCTTTAGCACGCAGGGTTTTACCATCCACAGTAAAGCCAGGCTTACCCTTAGTGGGTGGGTGCCGTCTTAGCAGGTGTTCGCCTTCTTCGGCATAAGGAAAATCACCTTTTTCAAGGTAATGCACACGATCGTATTCATCCGTTATTGGGCGGCGATCAGACGCATCTTTAATTAACACTTCTAAAGCAGCATCCACGCCGTTCTCGTGCTTTTCACCATAGGCAATCACTGTGCAATAGGTGTTGCTGGTATTGTGTAAAGCCTCGGCAATGTCAGGGCTTACCAGTGTTTCCATCACCTCTTCAATTAACCCATGCGTTACCTTAGATTTTTTAAGCAATAAGTTTAATGCTTCATGGCCTAGCGGCTTACCTAAACCTTGAGCACCATAAAGCACAATGCCTGCCAATAACTTATTGCCACGCAAAAATACTTCTATGCGCGCATCTTCTGGCACACTGATGCAAACAGACAAAGGCTGACGACGACGAATAGCGTCAATTAATACAGCGACATTGGCACCCACTAGTGGGTAGTTTTTAGGTAAATAACCCGCTTCAAACGTAAGCAAAGTAAACTGCTCTGTATTTAGCTCCGCTTTTATTTCTGTTGGGTTAAATTCAACCCATAACTCATTATTTTCTTTAATACTAAAAACAATGCCTAGCTGCTCAAGACTGGGCTGCTTGGCGGGTTTAGTATTGTTATTTTCGGATTTTTTTTCCATAAAACCACCCTATTCAAAGCGACCAATCAAAAATACAACTTAAATTAACCTACTTTTTAATACTTTTTCTTAATGCTACAAGAAAATAGCATAAATAGAACTTATAGATTTAGCTAATCAACCTTTCCTAACAGCACAACTTAAAGGTAAGCTAAATACATACATTAAGTAAACGCTAAAAAAATGGAGATAAAGCATGGGTGAAATACTAAGCATTGCATTAATTGGTGCAGGAAGAACAGGAACACCCCTTTTACAAGATTTATTAAAATACGACTACATTAAAATTCTAGGTGTAGCTGATGTAGACACTAAGTCACCGGGTATGCAGCTTGCAGAAGAACATAAAATTGCTTGTTTTACCGACCCAATGGCGCTTGTTAAAACAGTGGGCCAAGTGGATATACTTGTTGAAGTTTCAGGTGACCTTAAGCTTAAAGAACAGATCAAAAACTTGTACGAGCAAACCGGTAACCGCAAAACCTTAATCATGCATGATTTAATTGCCCGCTTACTCATCAGCCTTTGCAGTCGCAGCCCACAGC
>JAAYGA010000258.1 GCA_012727935.1 Pseudomonadaceae bacterium
ATAGTCACTTGTTAAAGGCTTAGCTAGGGTGACTTCATACACCTTAACCAGCTTGGTTTCAGGTAGGCTAATCTTGCGTGACCAAGCGCCATCATTGGTTAATAACACCAGCCCCGTGGTATTAAAATCTAAGCGCCCAACTAGGTGTAGCGCAGCTTTTTGTGGGTGTTGAATTAGGTCTAATACCGTTGGGTGCTTAAGGTCTTTTGTTGCACTAACAACGCCTTGAGGTTTATTAAGTAGCAAATAAGCCGGCTGATTAGCCTGCAAGCATTCGCCATCTAATACAACGTGAGTAAAGTGGGTTATTTTTTGTTGGATTGAATCGGCTGGCTGCCCATCGACAAGGATGCGCTTTTGAGCAATTAAAAGGCGCGTAGCCGACAGAGAAAAACGACTTTTTTGGCTAATAAAACGATCCAAGCGGTAAGTTTTAGCCTTCATATCAAACCCTATTTAATGAGTGCTTAAGCGCTTTTTAACTAAGCCAATTAAACTGCCAATGTAAATAGCCCGTTAGCTCTGCGCCAGCGGTGTGCAAAACAGTAAATTTAGGTTGGCCAGCTTCCTTAAAGACTAAGCAGCTAAGTTAAGATAAACTTAAGTAAAGACAATAAGTTAATAAGGAAAAACCATGCAGCAAGTAAAACTACCCGTAAAAGAATTTACTACCCAAAACCCCATTGTAGTTACTGAAGAAATAGCCCTTGATGAACTAATGATGTTGATGGAAGGTGCTAAGGTGCGTCATTTACCTGTTGTAGGGCAAGGAACAGTTATTGGAATCATTAGTGACCGTGACTTACGTCTTTTTGCAGGCATTTCAGATGCAGAAAAGTACCAAGTTTGTGCTGGTGATATTATGTCGCCCGATCCTCTAACCGTTAGTTCTAGCATGCCCCTAGATGAAGTTGCCTTTATTATGGCGGAAAAGAAGGTAGGTAGCGTTATTGTGGTAGAAGATGAACAACTTTATGGAATTTTTACCGCCACCGATGCGCTAAAAGCTTTAGTGGAAGTCATTCGTAAAGGTCGTTAGGCTAAAATTTATACTAAAAAAAGAGCGCAAACTGCGCTCTTTTTTTGTTGCTGATTAATACTTCTAATAATTACTTCTAATAGTAATTAACCATAAACATCAAACACACCCAAGATATTTCCTAGCCATAAATGCACTAGCATACTGGCAACGTAACCTAGAAAAATAACTGGCATCCAACGCAGGTGGCTCATAAAAGTGTAATGACCACGCGCTGCACCCATCAGGGCTACGCCAGCTGCGGAGCCAACAGAGAGCAAACTACCACCCACACCGGCTGCCAAGGTTACTAATAACCAATGACCGTGACTAATATCTGGGTTCATTTCTAACACGGCAAACATAACTGGAATGTTGTCTACTATGGCTGAAATAATCCCGATTCCAAAAGCAGCCCAACTTGCACCTAAACCATCGAACAATACAACAGAAACCAGCTCCAAGTAACCAAGATAACCCAGACCACCAACACACATGACTACGCCATAGAAGAATAACAAGGTATCCCACTCGGCACGGGCAACATTTTTAAATATATCAAAAGGCACAACACTACCTAAATAACGTAGTTTTTCTTGGTCAGCTTTTTGTTCAGCAACAGTGCGTTTTTTGGCTAAAGAA
>JAAYGA010000259.1 GCA_012727935.1 Pseudomonadaceae bacterium
AGTGAAGCCAAAAACACATAACAATCGCAGTCACAGCGACGGCTTTTTCGTTGCGGCTTCGCCTCCACTACAAAGCCGCGCATGCTGCAAGCGTTATGTTTCACTCACACCAAGCAAGGAGGCATCATGCCCTTACTTACAAAATCAGATTTAAAGTACAAATACTCATGGACTGCTATTGAACCAGATGACCCTAAAGTTACTGGCAAGCCAGACAGTACGTTATTGAATAGGGGGGAAGGTTATGAAGTACTTCCATTTATTAACCGCTTTGCAGAAACCCATAAATTCAAACAAAAGGCATCGGGGTTAAAAACCGAAAGACTAATCAAAGAACACCTCCCGGGAGATACTAGAAGTCATAAAAACGTAAATAAGTGGCTCGTAGATAATTGGAAAAAATACGACTAAACATAACAAGCGGCTGTAGCATCGGCCGCTAAAAGCGCGGCCTGGACGCTCACTGCGTTCGCGCCGCTAAGCCGAGCGTTAGGCTAAAAAGAGAACAAAAGTGGATATAAGCATTTACTTAATATTTCTTGTCACTACGGTGATGCTAATTTTAGTGCCCGGTCCGGCTGCAATCACAGTCGCAGCCCAGGGGGCTTCGCATAACTCTCAGCGAGCATTTTTTGGTGTGCTTGGTGTGGCAAGCGCCGATGTCTTATTTTTCGCTTTGTCGGCTACAGGTATCGCCTCGCTAATACTTGCTTCCAACCTAATGTTCTCAGTGATTAAATGGTTCGGTGTGGCCTACTTGCTCTATCTTGGCATCTCGGCCCTATTCAGCAAATCGGGAGTAATTAAGCTTTCGGCAGAAAGAAAAGAAAGCACTCGAAAAAAACTCTTCTCACAAGGATTAGTAGTCCAGCTAGCTAACCCGAAAGCGCTTATGTATTTTACAGCGCTACTTCCACAGTTCATTGATCCGTCGAAGCCTGTGCTGTTTCAAATGCTACTTATGGGCGCGTCTTGCTTATTAGCTGATATTGTTGTGTACAGCGTATTCAGTCGGTTAGGCGATCGCATAGCAAAGCAACAACTTCAATCGTGGGTCACAACACTTATCAATAAGGCAGCAGGTATCACGCTGATATCAACTGGCATCAAAATGGCTTCATTGGAATATGGAAAATAGCCTAACAAATAGCTCCACCGGACAAAATACTCGCTGCGCTCGCATTTTTCCTGTGAGCTAGGCGTTAAAGCATACTCACGATGCGCCTGATTGTGCGTTCCATACCGCAATAATTGAAGAGAAACTTATGGAAGAATTTGATGCTAGGTTGGAAAACTTAAAGCAGCTTTTAAGCTCCCAAAGCAGACAAAGCTGGCTTTTTGGTGCCGGGATAAGTTTCGGGTCAAAGATACCTTTAATGTATCCATTAACCAGTCGCGTTGAGCGAATTATCGAAGAAGATTCTGGGGGTAGAGAAAAAGAAATTTTGGCAGCTTTAAAAGCAGATCTAGCTGATGACTGCCACGTTGAACACTACTTGAGTCATTTGGGTGACCTTTTAGCTATTGCTGACCGATCAAGAACCCGGTCTGCATATATTGGCGCTAATAGTTATACCAGTGAAGAACTAAAGCAGCTTTACCTAGAGATTATAAAGGCTATCGGAGGGATTATTAGATACGGATACGTTGCTGCTAATGCTGATCGCGCGATAGAAGAGGAGATTGGTTGCGCTGAAAACCCAATAGTTGAAATAGAGCCTCATTGTAAGTTTATAGAGGCATTATTGATTAGCAAATCAAATCTAGAACAACGCTCAAAAACTACATTTTTTACTACTAATTATGACACTTTGCTTGAGGACGCTTTAGCTCTACACAAGAAAATAGTCTGTGATGGATTTTCAGGTGGGGCTGTAGGTTTTTGGAATGCAGAAAATGAGTTCTCGAATGCAGCGATGGATTCAAATACATACCATTTATATAAATTACATGGTTCGATAGATTGGCACAGAGATGACGACTTAGGTCTAGTGCGCGCACGATATGGAACTAAATACTTGTCAAATCCTGCAAATATCATGATTTACCCCCAGGCAACAAAGTATGTTGAAACACAGAAAGACCCATTCGCCAGCCTATTTCAGGGTTTGAGAAAAACCTTAATTATTGGTCAGCAAAATACATTAATCACCTGTGGTTATAGTTTTGGCGACGACCACATTAATGCTGAAATTGAAAGCGCATTGCGAAGTGATTCTAACCAAACGACGGTTATTGCATTTATTCAAGAGGCGCCAAAAGATGGAGTTGTTATTAATAAGACTTTAGACGCCTGGCTGAGATGCCCGAAAATTAGCTCTAGAGTATATGTCGCCGGTGAACGGGGCATTTACCATAATTCAACAACTCCTTTAGCTGAATCCGATACCAGCAAGTATATATGGTGGCGTTTTGATGGGCTAACACAGTTCATCAGAACAGGAGATGTTCCATGAGCAATATTTTTCGAGTGCGGAAAGAGCTAAAGGTAGGAAAAATTATTGAGGTTTCGGGCAATAATTTGCGCGTAGAGATTGACGATAGTGTTAATGAACTCATTCGTGCCGTCGACGGACAAGTTTATCCCGTAGGACAAATGGGTAG
>JAAYGA010000260.1 GCA_012727935.1 Pseudomonadaceae bacterium
GTTACTCATCTGCTAATGTGTCATTACCCATTAATTAGCCAAGAACGCATTTGTGGGCATAATGCCATTGCACCCAAACGTAAAACAGACCCTGGCTCAGCTTTTGACTGGCAGGCTTATCAACAAGATTTAAATGCTTTAATAAGGGGTGGCGAATGAAGTTTTTTGTGATGTTAGCTGTGTTGTTACTGCGTAATTTTTCTGGAAAAAAACTAATTCTGCCCTTAGATAAGGCATTTAACACTTGGCAGTTTTTTATAGCAAAACGCTTACAGCAGCAGGTTGGCTCTTCGAGTATTTTTTTATTAAGCGTTATGCCTTGGGTGCTTTTATTGTGGTTATTACTTTGGTGGTTAGACGGCATGTATTGGTATTTGCCTGTGTTGGCGCTGCATTTGCTGGTGGTGTTTTATGCGCTGGGCAGGCGTTGCGATTTAGTTTGGATAGCACGCTATTTGGCCGCTTGGCGGAAGGCCGATTTTCAAGCTGCTAGCTACTACGCCGCAGAAGTTTTAGATGAGCCTTTAAATATTGATGAGGGCAATGAGAGTAAAGAGCTGCATGCAAGAGTTGTCTCGCGCTTAGTGGTGTTTGCTTTTGATCGGCTTTTTTTAGTGTTGTTTTGGTATTTGTTATTAGGGCCAGTTGGGGCTTTGTTAGCACGTTTAACCGAACAGGCAATTACTAATGCACGGCGTGAAACAGCCATTCCAGAAGAGCAGGTTATACGTTTTCAGCAGGTTATGCATTGGCCAGCAGCTAGGTTAATGGGTTTAACCTTGGGTTTAACCAGTAAGCCTTTATTAGGCTTGCGCCAGTTTATGACCGATATTTTTCGCTGGAAGCTTTCCACTGAAGTGTTTTTAAATCGCCAGCTAATGACCGGTTATGGCTTGTTAAGCCAAGGTGAAAAGGTGAGTTCTGCTTATTATCAGCGCCCAGTAATGATGACCGAAGCGGCAGATGAAGAATTAATGGATTTGCGTGAAAGGGTGTGGCGTTCGCTAGCTGTGTGGGTTGGCATAACTGCGGTGGGTGTTATTTTCTGGTTCTAACCCTGATTAAATGCTCTATTTGTAGGATAGGGCTTTTTTTTAGCTGGTTTTGTAGTAAAATTACAAGGATTAAAAGGCCGATTAAATTATAAGTAAACCTTTATAAAACAAGCGGCTGTATGCTGCGGTGCAATATAAGTAATAATGAATTTGCTGTTTTGTTAGGTTTTATCTAGTGTTGACTGGCAGGTTATAACCAATTTTAGAGGGCCTGATGCGTTAATCTTGTAGTCAGGCTACATTTGTTGTTAATTTTGATGTAAATACCCGTGGAGAAGTTATATGAATCAGGAGGTTAAAGACCTAGACCCAGTAGAAACCCAAGAGTGGTTAGATTCTCTGGACTCGGTGTTAACAAACGAAGGTGAGGAGCGCGGTAAATTTCTTCTAACTCAGTTATCTGAGCGGATGCGCCGTGATGGTTCTCAGCTACCTTTTTCTATTACCACACCTCACCGTAATACCATTCCTGTATTGCGTGAAGCACGCATGCCGGGCGATGTGTTTATGGAGCGCCGTATTCGCTCTTTAATTCGCTGGAATGCTATGGCAATGGTGATGCGCGCTAACCGTGCTAATTCAGGTATTGGTGGCCATATTTCAAGTTTTATGTCCAGCGCCACCCTTTATGATGTGGGTTTTAACTACTTTTTCCGTGCGCCCAAAGACGATTTTGAAGGCGACTTAATTTATTTCCAAGGTCACAGCGCCCCTGGAATTTACGCACGTTCTTTCTTAGAAGGCCGTTTAACTGAAGAACAGTTACATAACTTCCGTCAAGAAGTGGACGGCAAGGGCATTTCTTCTTATCCACACCCTTGGCTAATGCCTGACTATTGGCAGTTCCCCACTGTTTCTATGGGCCTTGGTCCTATTCAAGCCATTTACCAAGCTCGGGTCATGAAATACCTAGATTCGCGTGAGCAAAAAGCCATTAAAGACCGCAAAATTTGGTGCTTTATGGGCGATGGCGAGTGCGATGAGCCTGAATCTTTGGGTGCTATTTCACTGGCTGGTCGTGAAAACTACGATAACCTAATTTTTGTGGTGAACTGTAACCTACAGCGTTTAGATGGCCCAGTGCGTGGTAATGGCCGCATTATGTCAGAGCTGGAAGGCGTGTTCCGTGGTGCTGGTTGGAACGTTATTAAAGTGGTTTGGGGTCGTCATTGGGATCCGCTCTTTGAAAAAGACACCAAAGGCTTAATGCAAAAACGCATGGATGAAGTGGTGGATGGTGAATACCAAAACTACAAGGCCAGCGGCGGTGCTTATACCCGCGAGCATTTCTTTGGTGAAAACCCTGAGCTGAAAAAAATAGTCGACGATTTATCCGATGAAGATATTTATGGCCTAAACCGTGGCGGTCATGACCCCTACAAGGTTTATGCTGCTTACCATGAAGCCGTTAATAACGCGAATGGCCGCCCAACTGTAGTTTTGGCGCATACCGTTAAGGGTTATGGCACAGGTGCAGAAGCCGAAGCTAGAAACGATACTCACTCGGTTAAATCGCTTGAAATGGGTACGCTTAAGAAATTCCGTGACCGCTTTGGCATTCCTTTAAGTGACAAGCAGTTAGAAGATGTACCTTTTTATAAGCCTGAAGACGATAGCCCAGAAATGCGCTATATGCACCGTGCCCGCGAAGCCTTGAATGGTTTTGTGCCTTCACGCCGTTCTGACTTTGAAGCCTTAAAAGTGCCAGCCTTAGACGATAAAGCTTACGCCGCTATGTTGCAGGGCAGTAAAGGCCGTGAAATTTCTTCAACCATGGCTTTTGTTCGAATTTTAACTGGCTTAACCAAAGACAAAGAAATTGGTCACCGTGTAGTACCTATAGTGCCCGATGAAGCACGTACCTTTGGTATGGAAGGCATGTTCCGCCAGCTAGGTATTTATGCGGCAAAAGGCCAAAAGTACAAGCCAGAAGATTCTGGGCAAATTATGTACTACAAGGAAGATGAAAAAGGACAGATGCTAGAAGAGGGTATTACTGAAGCGGGTGCTATGTCGGCGTGGATGGCGGCTGCCACCAGTTACAGTAATAACAACTATGCACTAGTGCCTTTTTATATTTATTACTCCATGTTTGGTTTCCAGCGCATTGGTGACCTAGCTTGGGCGGCCGGTGATTTGCAGGCACGTGGCTTTATGATAGGTGGTACCGCAGGCCGCACTACTTTGAATGGTGAAGGTTTGCAGCACCAAGATGGTCATAGCCACTTGTTAGCAGGCACTATTCCTAACTGCCATACTTACGATCCGACTTACAGCTATGAGCTAGCGGTTATTATTCAAGACGGTATGAAGCGCATGTACCAAGATAAAGAAAACCGCTTCTACTACATTACTGTGATGAATGAAAACTATGCTCACCCTGAAATGCCAGAGCGTGAAGGTGTTGCCGAGCAAATTATTAAAGGTATGTACCTGTTAAAAGAAGGTGCTGCTGCTAAGCAAAAAGTACAGTTAATCGGTTCGGGTACTATTTTATGCGAAGTTGAAAGGGCTGCTGAACTGCTAAAAGCTGACTGGGGTATTGAAGCCGATATTTGGAGCGCAACCAGCTTTAATGAACTGCGCCGTGATGCGCTAGAAGTGGAACGTTTTAACTTCCTAAACCCAGAAACCGAGCCGAAAAAAGCTTTTATTACCCAGCTGCTAGAAGGCCGTGAAGGGCCAGTAATTGCCGCAACCGATTACATGAAACTTTATGCGGATCAGGTACGTGCTTGGGTACCAACCGATTATAAAGTGTTAGGTACTGATGGTTTTGGTCGTTCTGATACACGTGAAAAGCTACGTTATTTCTTTGAAGTAGACCGTCACTTTGTTGTGGTTGCTGCGCTTAAAGCCTTGGCTGACCGTGGTGAGCTTCCTGTGAAAACAGTGAGTGAAGCCATGCTTAAATATGGCATTGATCCTGCTAAAGCTGATCCTTTGTATTGCTAAGCAAAGACCGCAACTAAATTGAGGAGATGAACTTTGAGTAACGAAATTATTAAAGTGCCGGACATAGGTAGTAGTGACGA
>JAAYGA010000261.1 GCA_012727935.1 Pseudomonadaceae bacterium
GAAAGATTTTGCCATTTAGCTTGGATTGCTTTTATATTTTCAATGCCAAAATCAGAATATTCTTTAGCAAGAAAGAGCAATTTTTCATCTTCAAGTAAGCTTTTAATCTGTAGGTCGATTTCTATAATTAGGTTTTTATCTACAATTATTTCACTATAAGAATTTTGATTACCTGATATTTCTAGTTTAGTTATCCTCTGGATTGACCCTCTAATAATCCCCATACGATTTATTATACTAGCATCACTTTCCAGAACTTTTACTGTCTGAAATATAAAGTAAATCATAACTATATTGATAAGTAGCAAAAATATGGTAAGAAATATAAGGTAAGTAGAAATTCGAGTGTATTTCATACTAATAATTCCATCATGCTGAGCTTTTTCTTCCATACTTCCTCAATATTTAATTGTTTTTAATGCTAGCATACCTTTGGCAGCGTTAATCTGCCATAAGAAATTAACAAACCTATTCTAAAGTATTATATTAAAATCAATTGTTACCAACCTTATTCCTAAGTCTTAGTTCAAGCCTCCTTGTCTTGGCTAATGAACAATCAGCACTTGACGCAGTACTACAAAACAGTACCATTAAGACATGAATATTATGGAGCTTGATGGTTATAAAGCAAAAATAGAATACGACCCTGAACTTGATCAGTTTCGTGGTGAAATTCTGGGGCTTAATGGTAGTGCTGATTTTTACGGTGACAACCCTGATAGGCTTCGTAAAGAATTTAAAAACTCGCTTGACGTTTTTTTAGAGGTCTGTAAAGAAAACAACATTTCACCTATTAAAGAATATTCAGGTAAATTTAATCTTAGGATAACGCCTAGCTTGCATAGCGAAATAGCAGTTCAAGCTACCGCAGCTAACAAAAGCCTTAATCAATGGGTAGCTGAGTTACTAAAACGCAGTCTATCCCATTAATATTAGTTGCAATTAAAACACTAGCTACCCACGCCTAAGCAATCGGGTGAATTAGGGCGCTGTTCACCCTTGGCTTGCCATTCTTTGGGGCTATAAAGGTGTAAAGCTAGGGCGTGAACTGGGCCTGCCATTTCTTCAACCAAAAGTGCATAAATTTTTTGGTGGCGTTTAACTGGCAATAAACCTGCGAAGTCTTCACTTACTAAAGTCAGCTTAAAGTGGCTTTCACGACCGGCGGGGCCACTGTGTTGGTCGCTTTCGTTTTCTATCGCGATAAATTCTAGCTGTAAGGCTGCTTCTAATTTTCTACGTATTGCTGCTTCTACTTTTGCCATTGTCTTTTACCTTTCTTCTGATCCTGAGCGGTGACCTTCTCTTTCTGGGTCACTGGCTTCTACTATAAATTTTTTAATGCGTCTTGTTACCCACCAAACACTGCCCACCACTAGTGGTACAGCTGCTGCTTTAGCAACATTAACATTAATGGGTAAGCCTAGCGGCTCTAATGCTCCAAACAAATAACCTAACAAACTAACGCTATAGTAACTGATTGCGGCAATAGACAAACCTTCAACGGTTTCTTGCATACGTAGCTGTACTCTAGAGCGGCGATTCATTGATGCAAGTAAGCGGCGGTTTTGTTCTTCTAACTTAAGATCAACTCGCGTACGAATAAGGTCGCCAGCACGCTCTATGCGTGCAGCTAAATCTTCTAAACGGCGACTAGTAGACTCACAAGTGTTGGCTGCGGGTGTTAAGCGGCGTGCAAAAAATGCTTTAAGTGTGAAATTAGGAACATTCTCACTTTCTTTCAACTCGTCTAATCGGCGCATTACCAGCTGATAATAGGCTTGAGTGGCTGAAAAGCGGGAAATGGTATCTGCGCTATGTCGCTCAATTTGTGCTGCCATAATGGTTAGCTCACCTAACAACCTGCGCTCATCTTCCAAACCTTCTGTAACCGACAGGCGCGTTATAATATTGGCAAGTTGTTGATCTAACTGACGTAAAATGGGTGCTAAATCCCTTGCTGGTCGCGCACCTAATAAAGCCATTAGGCGGTAGGTTTCTAGTTCTAAAACACGCAAAATCAACCGACCTGCTTGATTATCATTTAACTCATGATTGTGCAGTAAGATGCGACCGCAACCGTCGCCATGTAAGCGAAAAGCACTCCATAGGGTTGCCGCACCTTCCATTAATCGACCACTCACCAAGCGTTGACCTTCAAAGCAGTCTGCCAGTTCTTCTCTATCTAGGGGTTTGTCTTCAGCAGCTTGAACCTCTAGGTGTAAGCCTGCGACCAGTTGCCCAGGAATGTTTTCTAACCAATCGGCTGGAAGAAGCGATAAAGCGGGTTGCGCAAAGGCTTCTTCACTTTTGCCAGAACGAATAAAAGTATAGGTTACAAACTCTAGGTGCCTTTCCCAACGGACTTTTAAATCACCTAATTGCTGATAAAAGCTGTTGTCTTGTGGCGAAGGTGGATTAACCCCATAGCGGTGGCACAAGGCGCTTAGGTGGTCAAAATCTGCCTGTTTGTCGGCTTCATCTAATAACAACGCCAAATGGGAAACACGCACAGGGCTGCCAATCACCGGAAAAGGTCGGGCATGAAGCTCGTGATAAAGTGATTCCCGCGCTGGGTGTAACGAGGGCAGGGTTATACGGTTCGACTGGGAAGTAACGGGCAAAAGGCTCACCTTAGTTGCATTAGTATTGGTGCATAATGCAAGGCTCTAAGGTGAACCGCAAGTGGCTGAGACGCTAAACCACAGGCTTAGCTTGTTTTATTAATGACTAACTTAGCTCTTTTAGAAGCTGGTGCGGCGCTGTTTGCAACGACTTACGCAAGGCTAAATGTGCAAAACCAGCCAGCAGTATAGCGCCCACCAGCGGTGGCAAAACCCAAAATAGCGGCGCAGCTGACCAAGGCAAGTTAAGCAGTTTGCCAGCAATTAAGCTGTAAAGTAGCTCGCCTAACAGCGCCGCTAAAGTACCGGCTAAAGCGCCTAACAGTAAAAACTCTAAGGCTTGGCGAGAGGCTAAATTGCGCCGTGAAGCCCCCAGCACTTTAAGCAATACCTGCTCACGTTTGCGTGCATCTAGGCTGGCCATCATTAGCGCCCAAGTGACTAATAAACCGGCCAACAACACAAAACCCAGCAAATACTGCACGCCTAAACTCAGCTGGCGTAATATGCCTTCGGCCTGCGCTAGCATGGCTCTTACATCTAAAAATGCCACACCCGGGAACTGCTGGGTTAAGGTGCGCATAAAACCGGCTTCGTCGTCTGGCAACACAAAGCTAGCCAAAAAGGTATGCGCTTGGTCTTCCAGCACCTTGGGCGGAAAAATAACATAAAAGTTAGGGTTAAAGCTTTCCCACTTCACTTCACGAATACTGGCAATGCTGGTTTGCACAGGGCTGCCAGCCATATTAAAGGTGAGCTTATCGCCGAGTGTTAAGTTCAAACGCTTGGCAACATCGGCTTCAACCGACACAGGTAAAGTATCGGCTTTAGCTGCTACTGGTAAATCGGGCCACCAAACACCGGCTTTAAGGGTGTTACCTTCGGGCAGGGCTTCACTCCAAGTTAGGTTTAATTCACGCCTAAGTGCATTGTCGCTGGCCGCTGAATCGGGCACTGCTTCTGCTGCTTCTTTGCCATTAATATGGGTTAAACGTGCCCTTAATAAAGGGTAAAGCTGGCTGTGGGCTAAGCCTTGCTCATCTAATACTGCGGCAAAGGCTTGTTTTTCATAGGGCTGAATGTCTACCGCAAACTGGTTAGGGCGCTCGGCTGGCAATTGGTTTTGCCAATCATTCATCAACTGGTCGCCACCCCTTGCCACTAATAAAACCGCAGTAAAAGCTAGGGTAAAAGTGCTCAACTGCAACAGGGTTTCTGCTGAATTGCGCCCTAAACGGCGTAAACCTTGCCGCCAATACCAAGGCAGGTTTTCTAGCTGGCTCATCAGTAAACGCAGCAATAACCAACCCAAACCTGCCACCAATAAACCAACCGCCGCCAACCCCGCCAAAGTCCACAAGGTTAATAACCAGTCGCCGGATAACCACCAGCCTAAACCTAAGGTTGCTACGCCTGCCAAACCGTAGGTAAGCCAAGCGGAATAACTTAACTGCCAAGGGCGAGACTGCAAAACGGCCAAGGGGCTGACCTGCCCCAAGCTTAATAACGGGGCCAGTGAAAAACCCAACAACAACCACAAGGCTAAAATTATGGCAGCAAACATTGGCTTAAAGCTGGCCGCTGGTAAAGCTAACGGCAGCACGGGGCTAAGTAATTCAATTAATCCCCAATGCCCCAGATAACCCAACAGGCCACCAATAATGCCAGCGGCTAAACCCAGCCAAAAAAGCTGTAATAACAATAATTTTTGCACCCTAGCACGGGATTGCCCAAAACAACGCAACAGTGCCACTTCTTTGGCTTGGCGCTTAGCCTGACGCTGGGTAGCCAAAGCCACGGCCAGTGCCGCTAATAAAACTGCGACCAAACCAGCCATGGCTAAATAACGCTGACCTTCGCTCATGGCACGGGCAATGCCCGGTTGGCTTTCTTCAAAATCCCTTA
>JAAYGA010000262.1 GCA_012727935.1 Pseudomonadaceae bacterium
AAGGTACGGCAAAGGTCCATAAAGTGCGGAATGTTAATGGCGATATCTGTATCAGGACTATTACTATGGTTAAGCTGGTTTTCTTGGTCGTTAATGTAATGGTAGGTTTCCCAAAATTCTTCAATTATAGGGTTATCACCCGCAATGCGTTTATGCCGTTCAGCTAACATGGTTAGCACTTCTGTTTCACAGGTTTGAAGCATAGCGTCACTGATGTATTGCTTACCAAAAATCATCGGTAGCGTGGCTACAGCGGCCATTAGCTGTAAATGGTTAAGTACTAGGCGGTTGTTCTTAATGGCTTGGCTGTTGTGTCCTGTTAGCGGTGCATTCCATAAAGTCTCTTCATAGGCTTTCATGCCTTTTTCAAAGCATTCTAGCCAAGCTTTTTCTTGTTTAATGACTTGGGGTAAGAAGCTAGCAAAGTTATCTTCTTTAGAGGCATTAATTAATCGCTGGGCTGCAGGTATGGTTTCACGTTTGGCGCGGTTAAAACGTAGGGCAAGAATACGCTCTAAAGTTGCCTGTTCACCTTGTACTTCAGTGTTTTGAGCGATAACTATTGCTCCTTGGAACATGGCTTCTTCAGTATCATTACCTCGGTTAGCTATACCGATAGCACCGGTTCCCCGACCATCGTAAAGGGGCTTAATCGAGTCAAAGGTAAATTGGGCTAAGTGTTTCTTTTCTTCGGTGTAATCCGACTCAATCAACACCACAGGTAGGTTAGCCACTTGGTTAAAGGTACGCCTAATGGCAGCGGGTCTGGCTTTAGCAGGATCAAAACCTTCATAATCGCGCCCACAAGCCGCCCAAAGAATTTCGATTAAGGTTGATTTACCTGCCCCTGGCTCACCCGTGACTTCAAAAAAAGGCAGGCTTTTGTGCTGGCTGCGAATTTGTTGCGCAAAGAGGGTGGCAGTCCAGAAGCCCAAAGTAATCAGTCCTTTAGCACCAAAGGCCGCCCATAAATCACTGACCCAAGCAGGGTTAAAACCACTGGCATAGTTGATGTGGGGGCTTTTTAGATTAGTTTTTAGCCCTAGCTTACCTAATTCAAAGTAACCATCGTTATTGCGTTCAATCACCCGGCCATCACGCACCGCAAAGGTTTGATAAACGTAGGTTTTAGAAAGGCGGTCATAACCAATAAAAGGCAGGCTTTGAATGGTGCGAATGGTTTTAAACCAGCGATTTTGCAGGGTATTTAAGTCTTGGGTGTTACCGGTAAATAACGCACCTGAACCCCTTTGGAGTAAGGCTTTATTTAGGCTACTGGGGGAATCAATGCAGCTACCGGGCAATAGAATGATTTGATCAGGGTGGCCGTTCTCGTAACGCAGTTTGAGCACATAGTTTTGATCGTCGGCCAGTTCATCCCGTTCGATGTACAAAAACTCTTGGGTACAATTACTGATTTTGCGAATCTTGCTGGCTTTATGAAAGGCTGTACTAGGGGTGGTATTTTCTTGCAGCTCTTTTTCATACTCATTGCTATCCACACTGATTGACCAAGTGGCCTTGGCATACTCAAATACACAGCGGCTAAAGCTTTTATGCTCATACATGACTTTTGCATAACCACTGGCTGACTCTGCCTGCAGTAGCTTGCCACGGTAATGGCAAGCTTCCCAAAAGCTAGAATCATTAAGCTTGCCTAAACGGTGGCAGTCATCCCAATCCAAATCTTTAGACGGGGTGAGGGCAATTGATACCTTTTGCTCTAGTTCAATTAACTGCTGCTTAAATTTAAGTGCTGCTCGAGTACCGGCTGCATCAGCGTCATAAGCCAACACCCATTCAATGTCTAAGGCTTGGTGCTGTTCAATAAATTCAGTTGGTAGGTTGTTACAGCTAAAGGCAGCAATGCTTTTAATGTCGTACATCCACAAAGCAATCGCATCAAAAATGCCTTCAACAATATAAACACTGTCACCTTTTTGAAGCTGCATATTAGGCGGTACCCAGCACTTGCCCGAGTATTTTACCCCCGCACTGAAACGCGCTTTTTTAGCCTGACCTTCAGGTACATCTAATAAAGGGATTAGGTCGGTATCTAGCACTCGCTGCCAGTAGTGATTACCCCACAAAGGAAACTTAACCGTGGCAGCAAAAGAGCCATTCTTTAAAGGAAGCGCACCCTGCTGCCACACATTACCCAAAAGCGTTAAATTAAACTGTCGATCGTATTTTAAGTAAGCACGGGCAGTAGCAAGCGCGTCACTGGCTGAAGCAGGAAAGCGTTCTGACCAGTTGGCAAACAAATCAGCAAACAAGCTACGGGCAGTATGACTTGCACCACAGTTATTTAAACGACCACAGAAAATAACGTAGGGTTGATCTACCTTCGTAAAAGCTTCCGCCTTACCACAGGAAGGACAAAGCCCCCGTAAATAGTCGCCCTGCTGCTTAAACTGATACTCACTGGCTAAGCGCTGAGCAATGGCCAGCGTTAAATCTTTATCTAACATGATGAATCACGCTGTTTCTCAAGCATTAAGCGCAAAGCATCCATATCAATCATCCGGTGCTTACCAATTTTGACTGTAGGCAAAGCTTTACGCTGCACCATGCCATTCACCACTGTTGGGCCAGCCAAAGCTAAGCCCGTTTCAGCAGCAAACTTTTTTAAAGTCATTACTGGTATAGGGTTATCAGCAAGGAATGAAGTATTCACCGTTTTGTCGGGCTTTTTCATGCAGTCACCTAATAAAATTGTTAATATTTGAGCAATATTTGAAGAAAGCTACAAAATTACTAACAGGTTGTTCTTTAGGTGAATCCTAACAGCAAACTAACAATATACAAGTAGTTTTGTCGTTTATTGTTGCTCAGTGTTGGTTATTGAGCAGTTTGAACACTGTTAAAGAGAAGCAGCATGTCCAATCCAGACGATGATTTAGGCAAGAAAATACAGCAAGCAAGAAAGGCTGAAGGTTATACCCAAGTAGAAATAGCTGACATTGCTGGCATACCACACAGCACCTACCGCTATTTAGAACAGCGTGGGCTAACCAGCTATGAAAACCTGCAGTTGGTATTGGATTGCCCAAGAATGAAGCGTTACACCCTTTGGGCAATGACCGGCCTAGTAGCCCCCAATGTTGGGCAAATTAGCCCTGAGCTAATGAAAAAATTAGGGGGCGGCAAACAGCTAACTGATGAAGAGCTGTTTGAGCTATGTGAAGTAGAAGCCTCCAGCCTAAAACCCATCGACCTAGATAAGATGCAAGCCGAGCTTAATGAAAAAGTAGCCAGTGTGCTAAACCAATACAAATAAACCCTTAAAGCAAAGCTAGCTAAAGGGAACGGGGAATAGGTAATAAAGGTAAGAATGCCTAGAAGCCCGATAAGTGAAGGCTTTAAGGCTGACAGAGCTAGGTAATTAAAAGGTAGGAGGGGTTACCTTTTGGGTGCGCAGAGCCCTTAATAGGCTTAGCAACAACATTAATGGTGACATTAGGCGCTATGATTGGTGGAACTGTAAGTTCGGTATTAGGCAACCGTGCAGAGGTTTTTGGTGGCCTTACCCTTATAAGTGTGGGGGTTTGGATTTTGCTAGGACACTTTTAATTAGTAGCTGATTGGTAAAATAAACTTACTTAGCCTCGTTGATTAACTGAGTATTATGCTCAGTTAATCAACGAGGCTATATCTTAATCGCTAAGTTTTAACTGACTTAATTCAATTTAATTACCCTCAAACGGAGAGCATTGGCAATAACACTCACCGAAGACAGTGACATAGCCGCAGCTGCAAAAATCGGAGACAAAAGTATCCCAGCAAATGGGTAGAGTAGGCCCGCCGCAATCGGTATACCCGCTGCGTTATAAACGAAAGCAAAAAATAGGTTTTGCCGGATATTACGCATGGTGGCGATTGATAAGTGACGCGCTTCCACAATACCCATC
>JAAYGA010000263.1 GCA_012727935.1 Pseudomonadaceae bacterium
ATTCGTGTACCGGGCGATAAATCCATTTCGCACCGCTCCATTATGCTTGGCTCTTTGGCCGAAGGTGTTACCCAAGTTAAAGGCTTTTTAGAAGGCGAAGATGCACTGGCTACGCTGCAAACTTTCCGTGATATGGGCGTATTAATTGAAGGCCCGCATAACGGCCAAGTCACCATTCATGGCGTAGGTATGCAGGGTTTGAAAAAGCCCCAAGGGCCGCTTTATTTAGGCAATTCAGGCACCACCATGCGCCTATTAGCAGGTTTATTAGCTGCCCAACCTTTTGATACTGAACTAACCGGCGATGCTTCGTTAACTAAGCGCCCCATGAACCGTGTTGCCGATCCTTTACGCCTGATGGGTGCTGAAATAACCACCGCAGAAAATGGCCGCCCACCGTTAAAAATTACCGGCGGCAAGCCTTTAAAAGGTATTAGTTACGATTTACCTATGGCTTCAGCTCAGGTTAAGTCTTGCTTACTTTTAGCTGGTTTATGGGCAGAAGGTGAAACCCAAGTCACTGAACCTGCGCCTACCCGTGACCATACAGAACGTATGTTAAATGGCTTTGGTTATGAAGTACGCCAAGAAGGCGCAACGGCCAGTCTAACCGGTGGCGGCAAGCTAATTGCCACAGAAATAGATATTCCAGCCGATATATCTTCAGCAACCTTCTTTATGGTGGCTGCAGCCATTATGCCCGGCAGTGATTTAACCTTAGAACACGTAGGCATTAACCCCACCCGCGATGGCGTGATTAATATTCTACGTTTAATGGGTGCTAACTTAGAGCTAACCAATCAGCGAGAAGTCGGTGGCGAACCAGTAGCCGATATTCGTGTTCGCTATGCGCCCCTAAAAGGCATTGCCATACCAGAAGACCAAGTGCCTTTAGCCATAGATGAGTTTCCAGCCCTGTTTATTGCTGCAGCCTGTGCCGATGGCATTACCACTTTAAGCGGTGCAGAAGAGCTAAGGGTTAAAGAGTCTGACCGTATTCAAGTCATGGCTGATGGTTTATTAGATTTAGGCGTTGAATGCACGGTTTTAGACGATGGTATTCAAATAGTGGGCAAAGGTGAATTGCCTGAAGTGTTTGGTTCAGCCGAAATTATTTGCCATCACGACCACCGTATTGCCATGAGTTTTGCTGTGGCTGGTTTGCGTGCTAGTGGTAATATCCTTATTAAGGACTGTGCGGTAGTGAATACTTCCTTTCCTGGCTTTGCAGAGTTAATGAAAAGTGTGGGTGGCAAGTTACTTGTAGAAGAGTTATAAAATTTAGGATGAAACAATGATTCGTAGACTACTCTTTGGTTGGCAGCAGGCAACATTATTACTATTAATTTTAGTCGTGTTGGATTTGCTAGCAAATTATAACTACTTGGCTTTTCATACGGTTGTTGAGTTACTACGCGTCATTGTTTTAGGGGGTGTGTTTGTATTAGGTTGGCACACTCGGCGCTGGAGTAATAATAGTGCTTTATTGGTGCTTGCCATTGCTGCTGGGTTTATAGGTGTTTTAGAGCTGCTTCATGCCTTAACTTATAAAGGTATGGGGTTGACTTTTGTCGATAGCGCCAATATACCGACCCAGCTTTGGTTAGGTTTTCGTTATTTAGAAACCTTGGCTGTATTGCTAGCAGCTTTATCTTTAGGTAAAAAAGTACATATAACTGGTACTTTTTTAGGTTTTTTGCTGTTAACCCTAGTGTTTTGTATCGCTATTTTTACAGGTGATTTTCCAGATGCCTTTATTGAAGGTCAAGGGCTTACACCTTTTAAAATATACAGCGAATGGGTAATGGCAGGTGTTTTTTTAATAACAATGATCTTGTTTTTAAAAGATAAACACTATTTAGAAAAAGACGTACGCTGGTTAATAGCTGCATCACTTTTTGCTAGTGCTTTAACTAGCCTAGCTTTTACTCAATATGCTGATGTGTTTGATTTTGCTAATAAGTTAGGGCATTACTTATTGTTAGTTTCTGCCTATTTAATTTATCGGGCTATCTTGGTCACTGGTTTATTAACGCCTTATCAATTACTTTTTGTAGATTTAAAAAAGAATCAGCAACGCCTAGAAAATCTAATAGCTGAAAGCACTGCTAGCTTAAGGGAGACTCAAGCGTTAAATTCTGCTTTTATAGACAATATTCCCTCTAGCATCTCTGTTAAAGATACTTTGAACCGCTATACCTTAGTAAACCCAGCTTTTGAAAGGCTAGTGGGTAAAGCTAAAGAGAAGATATTAGGTCGAACATTTCATGATGTTTTACCTTTAAAACTGGCTCAACGGGTGACTACAAATTTAGAAAAAATTAGAGTGGATGGCCTACCTTGCAAAACCTATGATGAAGTTTCTTTTGGAGAAAAGGCTTATAGTTTTGAAACCATTCACTTTCCTGTTAAAGACCCTGAAGGGCGTTTGTTAGGTAGCGGTACTATAGCAACAGACGTTACTGAGCAAAAAGCCAGCCGCGAACACATAGAACATTTGGCTCACTACGACCCACTGACAGGGCTGCCTAATAAAACTTACTTTATGCAGCAAGCACAAGAGCTTTTAGAACATTGCCAGAATAAGACCTGTAATTGTGCTTTAGTTTATATCGACCTAGACCACTTTAAAGATGTTAACGACTCGCTTGGCCATGAGATGGGCGATAAGTTTCTTTGTGTGTTAGCAAAAAAATTAGAACTACTTGTTGCCAATGAAGGTTTGCTCTGTCGGTACAGTGGTGATGAGTTTTTAGTATTAGTTAAAGATATACCAAGCAGAACTTTTCTTGCTGACTTTGTAAAAAACTTGCAGCAGCATTTAGCTCATCCGGTTAACATTGACTCTTATGATCTAGTTACCACTTCTTCTGTGGGAATTTCTATTTACCCTAATGATGGCCTAGATTTTAAAACCCTGTTTCGTAATGCCAGTTCAGCTATGTATGCAGTTAAAACAGATGGTCGTAATAACTATCTATTTTTTGAAACAAGTATGCAGGTTGAAGTACAAGAACGGATTAGCCTATTAGCAAAACTAAGGGTTGCTTTAGATAACCAAGAGTTAAG
>JAAYGA010000264.1 GCA_012727935.1 Pseudomonadaceae bacterium
CAACGGGCGGCTTGAGCACTTACGAGGTACGGCCCTAGGCTTTAGAAATTTAACCAATTACATAGCCAGGTGCTTGCTGAAGTCAGGAGGGTTTAGAAATCAGCTACACCCTTAAATGCGAAGAGCCGGTTAAGGCTGTAAGTCAATTGCAAAATACTTTGAATATATATCATAAGTTGGAGCGAAAGCCCGCAGGGAGAATAGAGTGTTACGTGAGTAATTCACTTAGACCTAAGGCTCCCCAGTCCACATTAAATGTTGTGAGAAGTTTTAAAAATGATACGGGTTTGGTTTTGAAAATTGATGTTCAGATTGATGTTTGATTTTTATTGCAAATTATTGTTCTGACGATCTTATTTTTCTTTTTCGGCTAACTGATGGAAATATAAGCTTCCAAAAGTGACGACAGTAAAAAAAGTAAACAAACCAAGTATGCCTAATAAGAATCCGATGCTCATGCTAACCTTCTTGGACGTAATGCCATGGTGAAAAAGACCGCGATTGCGGCCTTATTAGAGGATTATTTATTAGCTGTAGCTTCTTTAGCTTTCTGTTTCTGACCTACCTTGAAAAGATAGGCGCTGCCAAACGTAATGACAGTGAAGAAAGTAAACAAACCCAACGTTCCTAAAATAAAACCAGTACTCATTTGAGGATCTCCTTAGGAGTTGGCTAAGTGAGTTAAGTATACACCATACAACCATGTGCAGACTCCAATTGCTAAAATTACGAGAGCTTCCCCCGTAGTGATGGTGTCTCCTGCAACAGTTAAACCAACTAGACCAATGCCTATGCTGGTTATGCCAAACTTACGAATATCTTCGCCAAGTGTCGCCAGTGTTTTAGAGTCTGGTGTAGAAAGATTGATTAGCCACGCTTTAAAGCGTGAAAGTTTATTCATTTGTATCTCCATTGTTAAATGAAGGAGACACAGCATTCCCTGCAGGGGATGAGTGCCCCTTCAGGGTTTGGTTTTGATGTAAGAAAAGCTTCTTACGGGTGAGAGCGTTCTTTCAGTTTTAAACGCAAAGGACTGGGTTGGTATTCAATCAACTTCAGCTGCTTATCTTCACCAGCAGAGCTGATAATTTGATGAGCTTCTTGAGGTGAAAAGAATCCAGCTTTATCCATGTCTGGTGTGTAGCCATAAGCATTTTGCGTCCAGTACTGGCGACGTTCGCCCGACCAAATAGCAAAAAAAGAGAGGCATGGTTGCATTGCAGCAGGCATGGCAAGCTCCATTAAGCGTAGAGCTTTTTGAGAGTGAACGAAGCCGCCTCACAACCTTGCTTGGCTGCTCGGTCTAGAAGCTTTAGTGCTTTTGCTTTATCAGCAATGACACCTTTACCCCATAGAAAGGCATCACCAACAAAGGTGAGTGCTTCGGTATGCCCTTGGTAAGCCGCTTTTGATGCTGCTTCAAATGCCTTTTTTTCATCGTTTGCGAAGAAATGAGTGACAGCTAGATCAAATAGGGCTTGTGGGTTTGCTTGGCTTGCTTTGAATTGAATGAGTTCAAGGTCAAAGTTAGGTTGTGTGAATGTTGCAGTTGCCATGGGTTATTCCTCAAAAGAAGCATAACCACCGCACGGGTAGTTATGCCCGTGTGGGTGCAAGTTTAGGTATGGGCTTTAGATAAGCTCGTTGAGCGATCCAAATGTGGTTGCAGTGTGTTGCGGTAAGATCAGTCCATTCTTGATTTGCCAGTCGTGTAGCGCCTGAGTGCTACCTAGACGGCGTAGAATGGCGGGTTCGTCGTAGTCGACAGGGGCTTGATCTTGAAGGGTGTTGGATGCATTAGCAGTCATGCTGTGCATGATGTGCGTTTGTGCATATTGAAAAGCTGATTGCAGGGCGGGCAGCGTTCTTTTAGTCAATCGTCCAAGCTTATGGCCTGCAAGATATGCAGGTGATAACTCTTTTGATGACCGAATTTTCTCGCCAAGGATGCCGGTGATGTACATAAGTGTGTTCCTCAAAAAGCAGAGAAACACAGCTCCATGACGGAGAAGTGATTTCTCCGCAAGGGGTAGGTTTAGTAAGCATTGTCACCATAGGTGATGACCTGTTTTTCAAATGCACACAGGCTTTAGGGTGTGTAGCAAAGCTACGGGCATGTTGCTGCTCAACGAAAAGTGTATGTAAAAAAGCTACTGAAAAGCCAAAACAAAGGCCCTACTTCACGCCTTTGTATCAATTTTTAGCGTGGTAGATCTGAAAAGCCAGTGTTAGCGCACCGTCGGTAAGATTACTTAACTG
>JAAYGA010000265.1 GCA_012727935.1 Pseudomonadaceae bacterium
CAAACGTGGTGTGGATATGTTCGACTGCGTTATGCCCACGCGCAATGCTCGCAATGGCCATTTTTTCACTAGCCAAGGCGTGGTTAAAATTCGCAACGCTCAATACAAAAAAGATACCGGCCCGATTGATGAATCCTGTGATTGCTATGCTTGTCAAAACTTCTCGCGCAGCTATTTACACCACTTAGATAGAAGCAAAGAAATGTTGGCGGCTATGTTGGGCAGTATCCACAATTTACGTCATTATCAGCTGTTAATGGCCGGTTTGCGTCAGGCGATAGAAGAAGGTAAATTGTCGGACTTTGTAGATGCGTTTTATTCGCAGCGTGGTTTGCCTGTGCCAGTAATGGCGTACTAGCCACAAATTAAAAAAACTAAAAATTACTACCCACAACCCTAGGAGCTTTTTATGGACTTTTTTATCTCTGCTGCACACGCTGACGCTGGTG
This sequence comes from Pseudomonadaceae bacterium, assembly GCA_012727935.1. Classification (GTDB taxonomy): domain Bacteria; phylum Pseudomonadota; class Gammaproteobacteria; order Pseudomonadales; family Halomonadaceae; genus Marinospirillum. Next base: position 450 of record JAAYGA010000265.1, read on the forward strand.
GTGCTAGCCCCATTTCTAGCATTGTAATGCTGGTTGGTTTTGTCGCTATTTTCTACTTTATGTTGATTCGTCCTCAACAAAAGCGCGCCAAAGAACACAAAAACCTATTAGCAGATATCGCTAAGGGTGACGAAGTATCTTTAGCAGGCGGCATGCTTGGCCGTGTAACCAAAGTAACCGATGAGTTTTTAGTGCTTGAAATTGCGAACAACGTTTCAATTAAAGTACAAAAAGCGGCGGTAACTGCTGTGTTGCCTAAAGGCACTTTAAAAGCAGTGGATGCTGAATAATCCCTACCTTCCTTTTACGACCAAATTAAGGCTGCCATGCTGAACCGTTATCCACTCTGGAAAAACCTGCTTATATTGCTGGTGATCATCATCGGGGCTGTTTATGCCCTGCCTAACCTTTACCCAGAAAACCCTGCTGTACAAATTTCTGGTACCCGAGGTTCAATCGAAATCACCGATTCTGATTTAAACCGTGCTGAACAAGCGCTAAAACAAGCTGGAATTAATGTAGTGCAGGCCAGTTTGGAAAACAATACGGGGTTGATTCGGTTATTAGCCGACGATCAACAGCTGGCAGCCCGTGAAGTAATTCAAGCATCGTTTGGAGAAAAATACGTTGTGGCGCTGGCACAAGCGGCAACTACACCGGAATGGTTGGTCAACCTAGGTGCGCGTGGCGTTAACCTAGGTTTAGACTTGCGTGGTGGTGTGCACTTTTTAATGGAAGTGGACATGGATGCTGCGGTAAAGCAGCAATTAGAAGTGACGGCTAGTGAAGTTCGCGCCACTTTACGCACTGAAAGGTTGCGCTTTCGTAAAGTCAGTGTTGAAAATGGGCAGGTTCAGGTGTTGTTAGGCAGTGCTGATGACTTGGCGAAAGCTCGCCGTTTGTTGCAAATTGATCGTAAAGATTACATTTTTCAAGAAGAAGCGAGTGTACTACTGCTTAGTTTAAATGAGCAGGCGGTTAGAAATTTAGAAGATTATGCAGTAGACCAAAACTTAATTACCCTGCGTAACCGTGTGAATGAACTCGGTGTAGCCGAACCTTTAGTGCAGCGTTCTGGGCGTAACCGCATAGTAGTTGAATTACCAGGCGTGCAAGACACGGCTGCCGCCAAGCGTATTTTGGGTGCAACGGCTAATTTGGAATTTCGTTTAGAAGCCAGCCGCAATGCCGAAGTGTTTGATACTGAAACC
>JAAYGA010000266.1 GCA_012727935.1 Pseudomonadaceae bacterium
CAACGGGCGGCTTGAGCACTTACGAGGTACGGCCCTAGGCTTTAGAAATTTAACCAATTACATAGCCAGGTGCTTGCTGAAGTCAGGAGGGTTTAGAAATCAGCTACACCCTTAAATGCGAAGAGCCCGATTAGTGCGGTGGGTGCTGCGGTGGTTATTAGCTTAATGGCCTTTGCTTTCTTGGGCGTTCGTTTAGGTGCAGTGTTCGGCGTTTTAGCGGGTATTGCCGCGCTTTACTTTAACCTTGGCTTTATGCGTGATTACACAGTTTTATTAGCTTCTCTTACTGCTTTTGGGGTAAGTACGCTGGTGTGTACGATTATGAGTTTAATGAGTAAAGCACCTAGGTTTGATTTCGGTACAATTAATGAAGAAGTACAAAGCTACGATCCATCTGCATAAAACCATTTCATTAGGAGTTTTTTATGAGTACTAAAACCGCCCTTTATTCTTTATATATTTTAATGTGGCCTGCACTAAGTCTAGGCGTTCTTTTATATATCTTACGCTCAGTAGTGCGTGATGCTAGAGAAGCCAAAAAGCAGAATAAGGGAATAGTGTAAATTTGGCTTTCTAGCTTTTTTGCCTAAGTGGCGGAGTAAGACTAGTTGGCGGCTCTTATCTGATTCCTGCCATTATTTTTTGCCACATAAAGAGCTTTATCGGCCTCTGCGATAAGTGAATCTAACGTCTTAGTGCTAACAACTTCTAATGCACTCACTCCAAAACTAGCAGTACAAGTTATCTGCCCTTTATTCGTCCCAATTTTATTTTCAAAAAAAGCTTGGCTTAATCGTTGAGCTAGAGTCAGTGCCTGCTCTAACGTTGCTTGCGGCATAAGGATGGCAAACTCTTCACCACCAAGACGTGCTAAAACATCTGATGAGCGTATTTGCCCTTCTGTAACTCTGGCGATAGAAACCAAAGTTTCATCACCTAACGCATGTCCATATTGGTCATTAATTTGTTTGAAGTAGTCTAGATCAAACATAATTAATGCAACCGGTGTAAGATTACGTTCAGCTTGATGCAGCAGTTGTTTACCTAAATTAAAGAAAGCGCGGCGGTTATTTAAACCTGTCAAAGCATCAGTATCTGCTAGTTGCTCTGCTTTAAAACGAGCGATGTGCAACTCTTCTTCCATTAGCTTGCGGTCTGTTATGTTGGTTGCCACTTCTATACGTACTAACCGCCCATCTAACCAAGGAACAGCTTGATCACGGCATTGATACCACTGATTATTAGCCGTATTTTTTATTTCCGTTATTTGTACACCCGTTGGCTTGCCTTGTTTGTCTAGCAATGTAGGGTTAGTACAAAAGCTGCATGGGCCAGTCTGCTTGGTTTGTAATACCTGCCAACATTTGCGTCCAGCCGGATTACCCCATTTTTTGCGACCATACTCATTCATAAATAAGAGTTCGTGGGTATCCATATCCGCTACATAAACTAGCGCATCAAGACTATCTAAAATAGTGGTTACTGCTTGATGACTGGTGTTTAAGTCTTTATTGTTTGAGTTCATTGAGTAGTGAGGCTCTTTTAATCATATTTATTTTTTACATATTACCATCTGATTATATATATTACACTAACCTAGTCTAGACGACTACCTATCTCCAAGTAGGTAGTTCTACTGCCACTTCTGTGCTGACACCTTTAGCCCCCTCTGTTGTTAAGATATTACTTTATCCTCTAGGGTGGAGTTCCCCCATGTCTATTGAAAATTATGCTGATTTAATCACTACTGCAAAAAATGAAACTAACCCACAGCGGTTACTATTTGTTTTTGCTAAAGCCGTATTACCAGACGATGCAACCCCTGAAGAAAAAGCTGCTTTTGAAAAGGGTGAAGGTGGTGCATTAGACCCCATTTTATGCGTTGATAAAACAGGCTCTTCGCATTTAAGGGTGTAGAAAAAATCTGGCCAGCTGGAAAAGGAGTCGGGGATCTTAGAAAATGTAAGCTCTCACACCAACAGAAACTAAGCCCCCGACGTGAACAATCTTACCTTTTCCAGCCCTGACCTTTCCAGCTTTTGCCAACTAAATAACCTCGGCCTGACTGCCACTGGACAGCATCTTTGTGCAGAGCGCGCCGTCATCGAATGTCGTTTCACAAAAGCACCCGAGCCATGCCCAAAGTGCGGGGCTG
>JAAYGA010000267.1 GCA_012727935.1 Pseudomonadaceae bacterium
ATGTTCCTGATGCTTCATTCTTAAAGAGCGTTGACTCAAAGCGCGTTGTTGTTGCAAACCTTCTTGCTAGACAACTGCTGAATCAGAGGAGCATATTCTACAGCGTTTCTCCTCACTGTCAAGCGTTATTTTTAAATTCTTTTCGAAGCCTTCAAACCAACTTAAAAAGAAAACCTTTAAAAACAACTGCTTGCAGCTCTTGCCAGTTCTAAACTTTGCCCTTATTTCTAAGGCCTCCCTGACAAGAGATGCGTATTATAGGCACTAACTTTTATAACGCAAGTACTTTTTTTAAATATTTTGCCTACTGCACTAAAGGCTCTAAGTCTTTATACTCCAAAGCCAGTGAAACAGTCACTCTTAAGCTAGTTTACTAAACCAGATAACTTGCTAAACCAGATAACAAGGACTGCCTGTTAAATATGAGCGGACGTTTAATCATTACACCCTACAATGCCGAACAAGAGCTAGGCCAGCCGATTGTTAAAATGAACGAGCTGCGCACAGGGTTTAACCTAGTACCTACTAACACCTTGTCTATTTTACGCTGGCAAGACAAGCACATTACCCAAGACGATGCTTTTTGGAGTTTCACACCTAGCTGGATGAAGCAGTTAGATGAAGCACCTTATATATTGCGCAGTGACAAGCTAACCTCTAGCCCCATGTACCAAGAAAGCTTTAAGAAGCAACGCTGTCTATTAGTAGTCACTGGCTACTATGTGTGGGTTACCTTAAGTCGCGGCAAGCACCCTTTTGCTATTCGCCGTCCACATAACCGCCCTTTCTTTCTAGCAGGACTCTGGACTCGCTTCCCTGTTGCACCAGGAAGAGCCTATGACTCCTTTGGCCTAATTAGTGTAGAGGCCGACCCTTGGTTGGCTCGCTTAACGCCAAGAGTACCTTTAAAGCTAATACCTGAAGATGCGTTACAGTGGCTTAACCCGACCACTTGCGAAAAAACACTTTTAAAATTAATCCAATGTAAAGATGAGGAGCTTGAAGCCTATCCTGTTAGCCACCTAGTGAGTGACCCAGCGAACAAGAGTGTGCAGGTAACTTCACCCATTTCAAACCGCCTGTTAAGAAGCTGAAGCTAGTGATTAAAAAAACACTTAAAAAACTATTTTAGAACTGCTATTAAGCTCAACCCAAGACAAATAGATTCAACCATGAAAAAACTGCGTTATCTTTTATACACCGCCCTTCTTCTAACCCTTTTGAGTGCCTGCACTTCAATTATGCCTAAACCTTCTATTAATACTAACCAACCAATTGCCAGTACTAATGACACAAATGAGTACCTAAACTTTGAGCTAAGTAATGGTTTAAAAGTATTGGTTATTAGCGATACACACGCAGAAAAAGCAGCGGCCTCGATGAACATTCACGCTGGCAGTTACCATGAACCCGATGCTTTCCCAGGCTTGGCACACTTTTTAGAACACCTGCTATTTTTAGGCACTGAACGCTTTCCAGAACCCGATGCTTACCAAAACTTTATTAGTCAGCATGGCGGTAGTCACAATGCGTTCACCTCAGCTAGAGACACCAACTATTTTTTTGATGTACAGCCTAGTCACCTAGACGCTAGCCTAGAACGCCTTGCGCAGTTTTTTATTGCGCCCCTGCTTAGCCCTGACTACCTAGAACGTGAAGTCAATGCCGTTCATTCTGAATGGAGTGGTACGTTACAAGACGATGGCCGCTTACGCTTAACCGCTTTACGCCAAGCTTTTAACCCCGACCACCCAGCGTCACGTTTTAGCGCAGGCAATAAAGAATCCTTAGACATTAGCAACCTCACACTACGCCAAGCCCTACTCGATTTTTATAACGCTTATTACACTACCGACCGCATGACCCTTGTGGTGCTAGGTAAAGAATCGACCCAGCAACTAAAAACAATGGTTGAAGCCCACTTTTCAGAAATCAATAAAAACGAAGCCGTTAGCGACCCTGTTTGGCCGACACTTTTTAAAGCAGATCAACTACCAGCACAGGTTGACTATTTGCCCCTGCGCCAGCAACGCCAATTACAACTTTTATTTCCTATCACTGACCAAACCGCCAACTACCGCAAAAAAGCCGACCGCTACCTAGGTGGTTTAATAGGGCACGAAGGTGAAGGCAGTTTGCTGGCCGTATTAAAAGAACACAACTGGGCAACCAGCTTGTCGGCTGGCACGCAAATGAACACCGGCAGTGAAGCCTTGTTTTCTATTGCTATAGAATTAACACCAGCAGGCGATGCACACAGAGATGAAATTCTAGCCTTAGTGTTTAATCACCTCGCATTAATTAAACAACAAGGCGTAGATGCTTGGCGCTACCAAGAAGATGCCCAGCTAGCAGCGAATGCTTTTCGCTTTATTGAAACTAGCAAAGCCGGCAGTCTAGTCACTCATCTAGCCATGAACCTTGCCACCTACCCAGCGCAAGATGTGCTTAGAGCGCCCTATGCCTTTGATGAATTTAATCCCGAACTCATTCACAGCTTACTAAATCAACTCACCCCAGAAAGATTGTTAGTAGTTCGCACCAGCCCAGAAGTTAAAGCGAATCAAACGGGGCAATGGTTACCAGCAAAGTTCAGCCTAACCAAGTTAAAGCTTGATCTAAACACTGTGCAACTAACAGCCAGCACCCAACTGCCCAAGGCGAACAATTACCTACCCACTAACCTTGCATTAAAAGAAGGCAAGTCAGTTGAACAGCCGCAAGCTTTAATAAAAGAACAGGGTATGGAAGTTTGGCAAGGGTTAGACACCAGCTTTGAAGTGCCGCGTGCACAACTTTTTATTAGCCTACAAAACCCACAAGTTGCTAACAATTTAGATCAGCGCCTTTTAGCCCGTTTAACGGCTAGCTGGCTGAATGATCAACTGAACACCTCGGCCTACCCCGCCTATTTAGCCGGTTTAAGTTATAACGTCTACCCTCACGCACGAGGTATAACGCTGGCTTTAGGTGGTTTTAATTCAGAACAACCTCGCTTGGTTGAACAGATGCTGCAAGAACTGCAAGCCGCTCAAGTAGACGAACAACAGTTTGCTCGCCTGCAACAGCGCCTAAAACAAAACTTACAAAACCAACAGAAAGATCGTTTAGTACAGCAACTTATTCACCAGCTTTATAAAGATGCAGTAGCACCTAGTAGCTGGAGCGTAGAAGAGCAATTAGCAACACTTGATAAGCTAACAACAGCAGAGTTAAGCCACTTTATCAGCAACTTTACCCAACAGCTTTATGTGCAAATTATGGCTTGGGGTAATAGCAGTGCCGATGAAACACTGGCTTTGGCTAGGCAGGTTAAGCAACAACTGAACCCTAAATTAACGGCGGCTGAGGTTGATTTACTGCACACCAAACAAATTCCGGCAGGCCAGTGGTATAAGCAGCTGCACCTAGACCACAACGACCAAGCATTGCTTTTTTATGTGCAAGGCAAAGACACCAGCCTAATAGAAGAAGCTAACCTACGCCTGCTTGCTCAGTTACAATCAGCGGCTTTTTTCCACGACCTAAGAACCCAGCAACAACTTGGTTATGCCGTGTTCAGCAATGCGTTACCGCTCTTGCAACAGCCCGGCATTTTTTATTATGTGCAAGCGCCTAACCATCAACCCGATTACTTAGCTGCAGCAATCGAAAGCTTTTTGCTAGCCGATAAACAACGCTTGGAAGAGTTAAGCCTTGCAGATTTTGAGCAGAATAAACGCAGCCTAATGAATAACCTGCTGCAAGAAGACCGACGCTTAGGTGAAAGAGCAGAGCGCCTATGGCGAGAAGTGGGCAGTCAGCACCAAAACTTTGACCGCCGTAAACAACTTGCCGCCATGCTTCAACCTTTAAGCCAACAGGATTTTTTAAGTTTTTATGAAAGTTTAATGGAGCGCCAAAGAGGGTTTTACTTGATAGCGACCACACCAGAACAGCAGGGTACACCAGAACAACAGAATAAACCCTTGCCTGGTGCAGCAGCCAAAACAGAAGAGTGGACAAGCCACTAACCTGCTAGTTACTTATTTTAGCTTTGCTAGCTTCTGCCTTGCTTGTTTCAGTCAGGTCTAAACCTCGGTGAAGCAAGCGCCTTAAAGCAATTCCCAAGACAGGGCTGGCCGCCATTACCCCTAATAAAGGTAGTGGCGAACCATCACCTAAAATACCCACCGCACCACCAGCCACCGCCCCCATGGCAAAACCACTGGCGTTCATTACTGCACTGGTGGTTGCTGCACTGTGTGGAAAATATTCTGCGGCACTAGAAATACCATTGGCAATAATTAGCCCCTGCATTCCAATAAACAGCATAATTAACCCAACCGTTACCCATAAAGGCGGTGGCTGAATAATAAAAATTAGCAGCAATAAACTACCCGTTACTAGTTGCACACCCTGCCCAAAGCCCAAAATACGCAAAGGGCTAGCTTTTGCTAACAAGCGCACATTTAAGCGGTTGCACAAGATAAGCACTAGAATATTTGCTCCAAAAACAAAAGGAAACACTTGGGCGCTCACCTCGTAATATTCCATATAAAGCAATGAAGAGCCGGTAATAAAAGCAAACATGCTGGCTTGGCTAAAAGCGGTTGCTGCTAAAAAACCCAATACAGGGCGATGCTTTAATACTTCTAAATAACGTTTTAATGGGCTTTTACTAGGGCCTGTTGCTGCTTGGCGTGTTTCTGGCAACATCCACACCAGTGCAGCCAGTAATAAAGCGGCATAAATGCCTAAGCCAATAAAAATACTGCGCCAGCCACTAACGAGCAATAAAGCACTGCCTAAAAAAGGCGCTACCAAAGGGGCTGCCATCATAATGGCTACTACTCGCGATAAAGCTTTGGCGGCTTCTCGGCCACTATAAAGGTCGCGCACTACGGCCATAGTGTTCACTACACCCATACCGCCGCCAAAGGCTTGGAGCAACCTTGCAGCCCATAAAAGCTGAATAGTGTCACTCATTGCCGCAACCAAACTACCGGCAATGTACAGGGCTAAACCACTAAAAATAGTAATGCGGCGACCATAACGGTCAGACAAGGGGCCACCAATTAATTGCCCTAACGCAAAACCAACAAGGTAAATACTTAGAGTAAGTTCAATTTGATGAATAGAAACGCCAAGGCTATCGGCAATAGCAGGCATGGCAGGAAGGTAGGCATCAACAGCTAAGGGGCCAACCGAAATCAGCCCCGCTAGCATCCAAATAAAACCCCGATTAGACGTTTGTTTTGTATTCATATAAGACTCTTAAGCAAAGTAGGCCTGCATAAATTAAGCATCAGACTTTAGGCTAACGAGTCTAGTCTACACTTCAAAGACTAGGAAGGAACACTATTCCATAAACTGCAAAGGTAGCATCGATTCCACCCAACACTGCAATTCTTGCAGTAAAAATAATGCTTCTTCTTCTAACCCCTGATTGCTTAAACGGATTAATTCATCTTGCAAGCCTTGCAAGGTTAAACTGGAAGTAATAGGCGAATGGAAACGCTGCCAACGGAACTCATCCCAACGCTCTCGTTCAGCTGAAGTTAACGAATCTGGCCAGTTGCGGGCACGAAAACGAAACAGCATTTCATCACAACGGGGGTCATCAAACACTAACTCCAATTCACTTAAACCTTCCGCTGAAGCTGAACGTATTTGTTGGAAGCGTTCACTATCTGCCGCGGAAAAGAAATTGCCGGAATAAAGCATTAAGTCAGGATCACCGTCATTTTTAAAGCCACCGTCTTGCTCTGCAAACACCTGTTGAATTTTGCTTACAAAAGCGGCATCTAGCTGCTGTAATGCATACCAATGCTGCTCATTTAATGCCAAATTAATACCGTGGCGTTCGGCAATGGCAGGTTCCATAGCATTCACCGGCAACACCACAGGGCAGCGATTTAAATGAATCAGCTTTAAAGGGATACGTTTTAAACCCTGCGCTTCTAAGTTGGCACTGCTAACAAAAACCCGCTGTTTAATTTGTTCCGCAGTTAAATTCAACAGCTCTTGTGGGTTTTCTGCCAAGTCATAAACTATCACCCCGTTGGGGTTAGTTGCGTGACGAGCTAAAGGCAATACTAGGCCAGCACAACCACGGCTGGCAGGAAAGCGGCTGGAAATGTGCAGCAAAGGTTTTGGCTCGTCTAAATTAATTGCTTTAGCCACCGGATGCTTACCGCGCATATTAAATAGATGATCAAACAAACGTGGCTGGGCTCTTTTTAGCAACTTGGCTAATTCAAGCGTTGCCCTTACATCGGCTAAAGCATCGTGTGCAGCTTCGCCGTGTTCAATACCATTAGCAGCCGTTAAATCTTCCAGCTTAAAGCTTGGCGTACCGTCTTCTTTACGTGGCCAGTTAATGCCTTCAGGGCGCAGCGCATAAATAGCCCTAACCACATCAATTAAATCCCAACGTGAATTACCCTTTTGCCATTCTCTGGCGTAGGGGTTTATAAAGTTACGGTAAAATAAATGACGCGTTACTTCATCGTCAAAACGTAAGGAGTTATAACCCACCACGCAGGTGTTGGGCTGGCTCATTAAATCACTAATGGCACCTGCAAATTCTGTTTCAGGTATTCCCTTGGCTCTAGCATCTTGGGGGGTAATGCCAGTAATTAACACCGCCATAGGGTGAGGCAAAAAATCATCGGCAGGGCTGCAATAAAACATTTCTGCCTCACCGATGGGGTTAAAATCGGCATCGGTGCGTAATGCCCCAAACTGGCTGGGGCGATCAAGGCGCGGATTAGCGCCAAAAGTTTCGTAATCGTGCCAAAGAAAAGTCATTTGTTGCTGCATAATAACCTCAGCGTCCTATCGGTAATAATTCAGTTAAGGGGCGCTCACCTGTCAAAGCAGCCACTTCATCCTTAGTTAACCACTGGTTTAAATCCAGCTTAGCCACTTCAGCTAATTTAGCTAATAAATGCGCCCAACTACAGCTATTAGCCAATAACAAACCGTGTACATCTAAAGTACCACCACGGTTGATATAGCCCAGTGCCGCAGTTTTATCCACACCCAAATCTAACGGGCGCAAATGCCCTAATAAAACTTCAGGGCGGGTATGGGTTAAGAACACTCTGGCTTGCACACTGCTTGGGAAAAGGTGGTTACGCAGCTCATCACTAGCCTGCCAAGCCGCTTCATAACTATCGCGTGGCATACGAAAACGCCCCGGCTCTTGTAAATAAACCAAAGAAGCTTCAACGCCTTTTTCTTGTAAACGCTGCCAAGCTTTTAGTGCCTGCTGTAATTGGTAAGCACCCACTGCCACCAGCTGTAAAGCTGCTTGCGGGTTACCTTCCACACAAATAGCGCCATCTTTACTTAGCTGGGTTGCCTGTTCGGAGGTTAAATAAGAAGGTAAAGCACGCTTAGGAATCACTAGGTTAGCAATTTGCCCTGTGTGCTGATAAACCTCTAACAAGGCTGCACCCGCTGAGTTGGCATCAGCAGGAAAAATGACCCGTGCCACATCACTCATTTCACCCAGCAAGGCTTCGGCAAGGGTAGAGTCTTGGTGCGACTGTTCGTTCTTACCGTTTTCCCATAGGTGCGAACTGGAAATAATGGCGACAGAGCGCCAACCCGGTTGTTCACCGCCTTCCATTTGATGCCTAGAAAAAATAATTTCTTGGCGCAAAGCCCCCAGCATTTTTACCGAAAAAGCCTCATAAGAAACGGCTAGATTCAAGCCGCCCCGATTAGCCAAAACAGCACTGACTACCGCCTCTTCATTCAAAGCCGTAATCACGCCACCATCCAAGGCTTCATCTTGCGAAAATTCAGGTGAAGCAACCCGATGCTTTAACTTAGAAAGCGTCAAGCCCATATTGTTGCTCGACATTTCATCAGGGTTACCCACCCTAGCCCTTAACTTGGGATTTTCTTTAATTAGCGCACAAAAAGCCACATCAACCGAAGTCATGGGGGAATGCAAACGCAAATCGGCAGGAATCCAAGGTGCTTCAGGCATCACAGGGTTAGCTACTTTGCGTACCGCTAAAGGGTGGTCTTTTTCTTGCGGACGATTTTGCGCTTGGTGCTGAGCAAAACTTGCCACCGCTTGTTTTAAATCATCGGGCGATTGCCATAAACGCGCTGCACCTTCATTAAATAAACGCAAAGATTCAGCATCTTTAGCTGGGTTAGCAGGCAAGGGCGTACCGTGCGCACGGTTAGTACCAGCGCCAGCAAAACCATAACCTTTAGACGATTCAGCAACCAAATAAGGCAGGCGTGCAGGGTAAGAGCGGTCACCCCGTTGAATGGCAGCGGCTTCATCTTCTAGCCACTGCTCGCCCACCAAAATACCCCAAGCAAAAGCGGCAGGGTCTTGGCCGTCGATAACGCTGGGTTCAAAACCTTGGTGCTCTAAATGTTCCGCAAACCATTCAATACCACCTTGCATCATTAAAGTGGTGCGCTGGTCGATACGGCGACCATTGGCAATCATAATTGGCACAACCCAACCGTTGTCTTCAGCACGCCACCATAAAGGAGCCCAATCACTGCCGCGCTGCTCTTCAAAAGCACCGTCGGATAAAAAGGCCACTAGGCGCTCATTCTTTTCGCTGGCATGTACATATTGCAAAGCCGTAAAACCTAAATAACCGCCTTCGCTTACCGCACCGGCAGTATTCACGTTTAAATGACTACCTAAAGGCGAGGCGGGCTTGCCTTCATTGGTTAACTCATACGAATAAAAGTCTTTTACAAAACGGCTTAGCGATTCATCTGACCAATCAGGGTAAGCCGCTGCATGGCGTGTTTTTTGATTGCCTAACAAAAGGTTTACACTGTCGATGGCAGAAACGCAGTGGCCTTGTTCCATTAACCAACTACGAGTGTCGCCGCTAAACAAATTCGCCAACATATAACCCACATAAGCCGGCACCATGTTTAACGAGCCACCGGTATGGCCTTGCGGGTCGGCTTTAAAGTCGCCAGCGGTTAAAGGTTCGCCGTTAATATCGACTCGCTTTGCATAAGTGGCATGCACAACTAACCACATAGCAGCATTGGTTAACCTATCGGCTGCTTTTAATTTTTCTAGTAACACTGAACGGCCTTGTCCTTCAGCCACTAGCTTATCTAACAGCTGGGCAATGCGTACCTGCGTTAAGTCTTGGTGAACAATAACCCCGTGGCCTGCCGCCCAAGCGGCAAAATCTACATCGTTTGCACGTAAGCGCAAAGCTTGGTCAGCAATATGAGATACATCCATCTTAGCTACTGAAAAATGAGCAGTCATAATAACTCCTTAACTTACTTGAACTTAATACTGCGCTACCTACAGCTTCATCTGTTAGAATGTAAGGCTTATCTAAGATTAGGTAGTGCTTGTTTTGTTTAGTCTAAGCCTCCTGACGCAGCTTTGCACCAAGACCTACTGGTTGTTTTATATCATTTTTTTGTAGCAAGGGCCGCCCCAACTCATGAATGCGTTGTTCATAAGAATTGCACCATTTTTATTTAAACCTTCTCTGGAACACCGTGATCCTAGCATCCGGCTATTGGCGTTAAATCGCCTAGACCTAAGTGTCGTTCAACAACAGAGCATTTTCCTTAACTGGCTAAAGCAAGAAGAAGAGCAGCAGCTATTAAAAGAAGCCTTGCCACGCTTTCCTGACCGGCAAAAACTGGTCGAACTGCTAAATCAAAGCCAAATTAACACCCCACTAGGCCAAGCTCTTAGCCAACACCTAGTATTTTTATTGGTTAATGAAGCACAGCTTAGCAGTGAAGAACGCCAAACGTTAGCCTCCCAAATTCACGACCCAGCACTTTTGCTTAGCCTAATTCAGCAATGTGAGCCACAAGAATTACGCCTTACTTTACTAGCCCAGCTAGAAGGGCAGGAAGAAGATTGGCTCAACATTGCCCTAAGCAATAGCCTAGCCAAAGTTCGCCAAGTGGCTGCTGAAAAAATCACCTCTGAAGCTGCTTTAGAAAAGCTAGTTAAAGAAGCGCAAGGCGACAAGCGCGTGCAACGCATGGCCAGAGAAAAGCTAAATGCTTACCGCGCTGCCGCCGCCGCAGAAACCACAGCAGCCCAACAACGCCAACAACTAGTAGAGCAATTGCAAAAACTGGTTACAGTGGGCGATGAAACGCTTTATGAAGCGCGTTTAGAACACCTAACCAACCAATGGCAAGAACTTGAACTAGCAGAAAATGCTGAACTTGCCACGCGTTTTGAACAGCTGTGCCAGCAAGCCAAGGCGTTTATAGCCAAGCTACAAGCAGAAACTGCAGCCTCCCAAGCTAAAGAAGCCCTAAGCCAACAAGCCAAGCAACGCCAAGCGCAACTACACAGCCAGCTAACAGGGCTAATAGAAGAACTAGAAGCTAAGCCTGCGGCAATCGAGCAGCTGCTAACCAGCCAACTAGAAGCTGAATGGCAGCAAAGCCTAGCCCATTCAACGCCTAGTAAAGAAGAACAAAGTAACTTTGAACAGCAACTGCAAAGGGCTAAAGAGCTTTTTACCTGCTCTAAAGCATGGCAAGAAACTCAGCCAAAACTAGCCGAACAACTAGAAGCCCTTAACGAACAGCCCAGCACAACACAGTTGCAACAGCTTAGCTCTTTATTAAAATCAATAAACTGGCCTAAAAACTTACCCTTACCTGAGTTAGTTGAACAGGCAAATCAAGTTTTAAGCACCAACGATCAGCAGAAAAAAACCGCGCGTCAAGCCGTTGATGAAGCTAAAAAATTGAACCTAGACCGCATTGAACGAAGCTTTATTCAACTAGAACAGCTAGTTAACCTAGGCCAAAGCCGTGAGGCCACTCGGTTACACCAACAGCTGCAAGTTGAGGCCGACCAACTGCCCAATAATCACCGCCTAGCTGTTTTCTTTCGGGGCTTAAGTGCCAAAATTGCCGAACTCCACGACTGGCAAGGCTATGTTGCTGCGCCTAAACGTGAAGCCTTGTGCGAACAAATGGAAACTTTAGCCGCTGACGAAACCATGATCCCACAATTAAAAGCTGACAAAATTCAAGCCTTACAACAAGAATGGCGTGAACTAGGCTCAGCAGCAGCCAACAAAATACTTTGGGCAAGGTTCAAACAAGCCGCAGACTTAGCTTACGAACCTTGCAAAGTTTGGTTTGCTGCACAAAACCAAGTGCGTGAATATAACCAGCAACAAAAAGCCGTTATCTGCAATGAACTAGAACAACTAGTTGCTAGCAATGGCCACCTTGCTATGGAAGAAAAAGCCTTAGATGAACTGCTTAGCCAAGTGCATGAAGAATGGCACCGTTTTAACCCAGTCAACCGTGCCGAAGGCAAGCTGCTAACCAATCATTTCCAACAAGCAATAATGCCCATTCGTAACCAGCTTTACCAACTGCGCCAACAACACGCTGAAGACAAACGCGCCCTAATTACTGCAGCCAAAGCACTGTTTGAAAGTGAAGACCTGCAAGCGGCAACAGAAATCAGCAAGCAGTTACAGCAAGAATGGCGCACGCTAGGCACAGCCCCAGGCAGCCTAGAACACCAGCTGTGGAAAGAGTTTCGTACCCAGTGCGACAACTTGTTTAAACTGCGTGATGAGCAGCGTAAAAGCAATTTAGAAGAGCGCCTACAACGCTTTTCACAAGCACGCCAACAGCTAGCCGAAGCTAAAGAAGCCTTGGCTATCGGTGAACACCAGCAAGCAGCAAAGCTATACCAACAGGCGGCAAGCTTGCGTAACCTTCCTAAAAAAGAACAGCAAAACTGGCAGGCTGAACTTAATAACCTAGCAGAACAACTGCAACGCATAAAAGAACAACAGGCACGTAAAGAACTAGCCCAACAGCTGAACACTTTGCTAGAAGCTTTACCAGAAGCAGGTGAGCCAACCGATGCTAAAGCAGCCAAGCGTTTAATTGTTGAATTAGAAATACTTGCAGGCGTTACTGTTCAGCCAGAAGACCAGCAGCTACGCTTAAAACTTCAAATTGAACGGATGAACGCTGGTGTGGGCGCACCCACAGAAGAAACCACCCTGCAAGAGATTCAGCAGCTACTAGAAAAATGGCAAGCACTGGGTGGCAGTAAAACTAGCCAGCTAAGCTCACGCCTATTAGCAGCCATTGATACTTATCAAAACCCTGCTTAAAAGCTTAAGTTAAGCCATTCACTGATAATAAGTAACAGGCAATAAAAAAACCCAGACCTAGGTCTGGGTTTTTTGTTTTACAATTAAGTAAAACCTAGTGCATGAACTGACCGCCATTGGCAGAAATATTCGCACCGGTAATAAAGCCAGAAGCTTCATCGGCTAAGAAAACCACAATACGGGCAATGTCTTCAGGCTCACCAAAACGGCCAACCGGAATTTGTGCACGAATACCTTCACGAATTTTCTCTTCAATCTTCATGATCATATCGGTAGCAACGTAGCCAGGTGAAATGGTGTTCACCGTAATGCCTTTACGTGCGCCTTCTTGCGCCACTGCTTTAGTGAAGCCGTGCATACCTGCTTTAGCAGCAGAGTAGTTAGCCTGACCAAACTGACCCTTCTCAGCATTAATAGAAGAGATATTAATAATACGGCCATATTCTTGCGTTAACATAGCGTCAAAACAAGCCTTAGACGTATTAAATACGCTGTTTAGGTTAGTGCTAATTACATCATTCCACTGGCTAGCATCCATACGCTTCATGGTTGCATCGCGGGTAATGCCTGCATTATTCACTAACACAGAAACCGCACCAAACTGCGCTTTAATTTCAGCATAGCTTTTTTGTACTGAATCAAAGTCACCAACATCAGCGTGACTAATAGCAATATCAAAACCAGCTGCTTTTTGTTCTTCCTGCCAAGCTTTCGCTTTTTCTTCGTTAGAATAACCAGCGACTACTTGGTAGCCCGCTGTAGCTAATGAACGGCAAATTTCTGCACCAATGCCACCAGTACCACCAGTGACCCAAGCTACACGTTTTTGCATAGCAAACCCCCTCTGTTAAACACGAGCACCAGCCCTACTGCTGCCAACGCCTGTGCCTGATAATATAAATTAAACAGGATAGTTATTATTTGACCTGCTAAAACCATACAAAATAGACAAGGTATTGTTCTTATTATATTCAATCTTTTGCACCTATAAGTTACACTGTTATACCTCTAAAGCCAACATTCTTTAGTATTGGGTTGACAGGCTAAGAAAACACGCTATACTGTGCAAACTTTGATGCGGGGTGGAGCAGTCTGGTAGCTCGTCGGGCTCATAACCCGAAGGTCGTTGGTTCAAATCCAGCCCCCGCTACCAAAATTACAAAAGGCAGAACATTCATTGTTCTGCCTTTTTTTATGCCTGCAATTCCTGCTTTCTAACGACTAGCTTAAAAAATTTAGTAAAGTTCACTAAAATGAACCTCCCCTAAACTGGTCGACACTCCTGTAAACTAGAACCAAACCTCTTTCTTTACAGGGCTAACCAAAATGTATAATCCAGCAAATTTTACGCTTGATAACCAAGTTGCAGTCGTCACTGGGGCGGGTGCAGGAATTGGGCGCGCCATTGCCGAAACATTCGCAGCAGCAGGGGCTGCGGTTATGGTCAGCGACCTAGATTTAGATACCGCTAATACCGTTGTAAAAGCAATTGAAGCAAAAGGTGGTAAAGCAGCAGCTATAGCATGTGATGTAACTAAGGAAGACGATCTTGCTGCGCTAGTTAACCAGACAGTGCAAGTATTTGGGAAGCTAACCATCTTGGTTGGTAATGCCGGTGGTGGTGGCCCCAAACCCTTTGATATGCCGATGAAGGATTTTCGTTGGGCTTTTGAACTGAATGTTTTCTCGCTATTCCGCTTAGCACAACTTGCTGCGCCTGAAATGGAAAAGGTCGGAGGTGGTTCAATACTTGCCATTACCTCAATGGCTGCCGAGAATAAAAACCAGCAGATGGCGTCCTACGGCTCCTCAAAAGCAGCGACTAGTCACTTGGTACGCAATATAGCTTTTGATCTGGGGCCAAGGGGTATCCGTGTGAATGGTGTCGCTCCTGGTGCCACACGCACAGATGCACTAAAATCTGTACTTAATGAAAGTATTGAAAGAAAAATGTTGGCGCACACACCGATTAAGCGCCTAGGTGAACCTATTGATATGGCTAACGCAGCCTTATTTCTTTGTTCTCCTGCAGCAAGCTGGATTAGCGGTCAGATTTTGACTGTCTCCGGTGGCGGTGTTCAGGAACTGGACTGATCCAAATTGGTGAAGCTAATTTTACCAGAGCTTCTATGCACTCCTGAATTGTGAGCTTCTACATAAAAAAACCATCTAACTAAGGGTATAAAGCTATGTTGTACACCATTGCATTATTGCTCGTAATCCTGTGGGTTTTAGGTCTGGTTTCGTCTTATACCTTGAGTGGGTTTATTCACATCCTTATCGTAATTGCAGTCATTATGATTTTGCTACGCATTATTAGTGGCCGAAAACCTTTCTAATCCTCAAAGTCTCTGGTGATCAGATATTCCCATTGGTCACCGGCTTCTTCCTTCCTTACACTAGTAGCCCTCGCAAGCATTAACTTAGCGCAAGGTGCTTAGCAGCAGTAGAGATAATTAGTTAAATTATTATTAATTAAGGAGACAAAATGCAAGATGAAATGTTGTCTTGGCTAGCAGTATTTAAAGAGTACCCTCAGTTAGAGACTTTAGTTGCACTAACTGGACTGGTAATTATTGCTTTTTTGGCTAATTGGTTGGTAAAACACTTTTTAGTAAGAGGTTTTTACAAGCTACTAAAACGAGTGGGTGGTGAACATCAAAATGACTTTGGCATAGTTAAGCGCCTTTCTAATATTGTACCAGCATTAATTATTAGCTCAAGTATCGGAATTATTCCAGGCCTACCTGAAGCAGTTATAACCGTTGTAAAAAACGTTGCTGGTGGCTTTATTATTTTAACTATTGCTTTGGCACTAGGCTCAGCCTTAGAAATATTTAATTATATATACATGCGCCGTAAAAAAGCCTATTTAAAGCCAATTAAGGGTTACTTACAGATAATTAAAATTGTTATTTATGCTATTGCAACAATATTAATTATTGCTACTTTAATTGATCGTTCGCCACTTATTTTGCTTTCAGGCTTGGGTGCTATGGCAGCGGTAGTAATGTTGATTTTCCAAGATACACTGCTATCACTCGTCGCTAGTGTGCAAATCTCGTCGGGTGATTTAATTCGTGTAGGCGACTGGGTAGAAATGCGGCAGCTGAATGCGGATGGTGATGTTATTGATATTGCCTTGCATACAGTAAAAATTCAAAACTGGGATAAAACCATTACCACCATCCCAACTAAGCGTTTTATTACTGACTCATTTATTAACTGGCGAGGTATGCAAGAAAGCGGTGGGCGTCGTATTAAGCGTAGCTTGTTTATTGATCAGCAAAGTATTCACTTTATTAATAAAGAAGAGTTGGAGCATTTACGTAATTTCAGTTTAATGGTGGGCTATTTTGATGACAAGCTATCAGAACTTAACCAGTGGAATGCCAAGCATGTTCATTCAAGTGCAGGTAACAGTTTAGATTCACGTAAACTTACCAATATAGGCACTTATCGCGCTTATATAGATAAGTACCTTCGTAATCACCCAGGTGTTCACCAAAACATGACACTTATGGTGCGTCAACTTAGCCCAACACCAGAAGGCTTACCAATGGAAATTTACTGCTTCACTA
Organism: Pseudomonadaceae bacterium; assembly: GCA_012727935.1. GTDB lineage: Bacteria > Pseudomonadota > Gammaproteobacteria > Pseudomonadales > Halomonadaceae > Marinospirillum. Next base: position 15,710 of record JAAYGA010000267.1, read on the forward strand.
AAACCGTAGCTTGGGCTGAGTATGAAGCAATTCAGTCAGACATTTTCGATCACCTGCTAGCCATTGCCCCTGAATTTAACCTGCGTGTTTATCAAGCACCTAGTGGTTACGATATGCGTGAAATGGGTGCAAGTATTAAAATGCTTAAATAGGGTTAATATTTACAACTCTAGTGTTTAGCTAACAGAAAGTAAAAGGTAAATTAAATGACGAAGCAAATGGCTAAAAGTGCCTTAATTTTAGGCTTATTTATTGCTCTTGGCTTGGGTGCATTGGGCTTACAGCTTGGTAATGCAGCAATACAAGTTAAACAATATGAAAGAAGTGTAACAGTAAAAGGCTTATCAGAAAGAGAAGTGCGTTCCGATATTGTATTGTGGCCTATTCAATTTACCGCAGCTGGCAATAACCTTGAAGAGCTGTATAACCTCACTGATTCAAACACCTTAAAAATTAAAAATTTTCTAGTAAAAAATGGCGTGGGTACTGAGGAAATAACATTTTCTTCACCCTCCATAACAGACAAATCAGCACAGCAATGGGGTAGCAATGATAAGGCTGAGTTTCGCTATATGGCCACACAAACAGTCACTGTTTATTCAAAGAATATAGAAGCAGTTCAACTAGTTATGAGTAAATTATCTGAACTAGGAAAACAAGGTATAGTTTTCACCGGCGGAGATTATGACTCACAAACAGAGTATATTTACACCAGTTTAAACAATATTAAGCCAGCAATGATTGAAGAGGCGACTAGGCAAGCTAGAGAGGTTGCTGAGAAGTTTGCTAAAGATTCAGCCAGTAAACTTGGGAAGATTAAAAAGGCATCTCAAGGGCAGTTTAGTATTAATGCACGAGATAAGAACAACCCTCATATAAAGAAAGTAAGGGTTGTTTCAACGGTTGAATACTACTTATCTGATTAATTAAAGGCTCAGGCTATGAGCCAATTTTAACTACTCACTAGAAAGCGAGCCTAAAAAATTAATTAGCAGTATATTTTTTAGGCTTCTTTAATGGCTTTTAAGGGCGGCTTATTTAATCGAGCAACTAGCTTCCTACCAGCACTTATAGAGGGTTCTTCTATCATTTTGCAGGAGAAATAGGCAGCTGGATAACAAATTAACAATGTTATTAAAATATTGAAAAAATAATTAGAGTTAGGTAAGTAAAAGATAACCAACTGCTGTATTAAGAAGCTATAGATATAGACACCATAAGATAAATCAAGAGTCATCTTTGGAAAGTTAAAGATTCGGCAATCTGATACCAACAAAACAAGATAAAAAGAAGTAATATAAAAAAACAGATGATAAAAAACTGTTGATTTAAGCAATAGAGTTAATGAAAATAAAAACAGTAGCTGAAAAAAACCAATTCCAATCTGCTCTTTCCATAAAGAAGCAAGGCAGCCTAAAGCAAAGCAAGCTGGTAAATAATAAACTTCTGAGTTGGAATTAAAAAACTCAAAAAACCAAAGGGGCAATATTATTGGTAAAAAAATTATGTAGACTAAAAGTATAGAAAATAAAACCTTTCTTTTAACTAAGCCTACCATACTAAAAACCAGTAAAAAAGAATACATTAGAACTTCTTTAGGCAGTGTCCATAAGGAGCCATTTACTGAGCTAGGGTAAGGATTACTGCTAAAAACACCCGGAAGAATATGGTATTCATTAGTAAACAAATTTAAATTGGTTAAGAAATAAGTAAGCACTTGCTTGTTACTAAAATATTCAGTAACTGGCAAACTAGTGACTAAAGGCCCAATAATAAGTGTCGTAATTATTAGCAATAAAAACAATGCCGGAATAATACGAAATGCCCTAGAAATAACATACCTTATTGGATTACTATTATTAATTAAGCTATTACAAACAAGCAGGCCACTTATAAAAAAAAATATTTTTACAGCAAGTGACCCTGAGTAAACAAAACCAAACCAACTAGCAATTAAGTCAACAGCACCGGCAGTGGGAGCTATAGCATAGCTATGGCCGACAATAACAAAAGATGCAAGTATAAGCCTAATCCAGTTCAAATTATTATTTTTTATATAACCATCAAGCTTATATCTCACAATAAAAAACCACCTTTAAAATCATTTTTTATAGCACTAAATAAGCTAGTGCCTCTTATTTTCATAGTCTAAACAAGCATTAATCTAAGCAACAACTCTTAAACTTTTTACCACTAGCGCAAGGGCAAGGTTCATTACGCCTAGGCTTAAGAAGCCCTTCTTTTATTTCACCTTTTAAGTAATACCACCGCCCACCTTCTTGTGCAAACTCTGAAACTTCCTGTAAGTAACCCCAGCCAGAAGCTAGCCGGTAGATGGCTTTAAAGTCTACCTGCCCACTAGTACCTTGTTCGCTGCTAGATAAAATATGCAGCGCCACCCAATCGGAAGCACTTTCTAGGTTAAGTTCTGCTGGTCGAGTGCTTGGGTGCCAGCTGGCTAGCAAATAATCTTCTAGTTGCAACACAAATGCAGTAAAACGTGAACGCATTAATGCTTCAGGTGTGGGTGCTTTTTCACCGGCATGGTAAGGCTGGCAGCATTTAGCATAAAGGCTTTGGCTGCCACAGGCACATTTTAAAAGCGTAGTTTTATCAATCATAGGCTTAAGCCTTTAAAGTTAAAAAACTGCTGGGCTGTACGGCCACTATAAGAAGCGCGAGCCTGTGCAAAGCGGCGTGCCTCTTGCATTAGTAGCGTCCAATCACCTTCATAACCTTTAAAGTAGCTTTCTACCAAAACCAAGTAATCATCTAAACTGCCTTGATAAAAAGAAAGGCTTAACCCAAACCTATCGGCTAACGATATGCGTTCTTCTACGCTGTCACTCAAGTGTAATTCACCGCGCTCGCCAACGCTTACCTGCTGGTTGTCAGTCATGTATTCCGGCACTAGGTGGCGACGATTGCTAGTTGCGTAAACACGAATATTTTCTGGTGGGGTTTCTAATGAACCTTCCATAATGCTTTTTAAGCCTTTATAACTACTTTCGCCTGTTTCAAAGCTTAGATCGTCACAAAAAATAATAAACCGATAAGGCAATAATCGCAGTTCATCTGAAATTTCAGGTAACCAACTTAGGCTTTCACGAGGAATTTCTATCACCCTTAAACCTGCGGCAAAGTAATGGCCTAGTAGCGCACGAATTAATGAACTTTTACCCGTGCCACGACTGCCCCACAAGAGCACATGGTTAGCTGCTGCACCGGCTATAAACTGTTCAGTGTTTTGTATTAATGCTGCTTTTTGGCGATCAATACCCAGTAACTTTTCTAAAGGTAAAGCAGAAAAATCAACCAAAGGTTTTAAGCATTTAGCATGAACTCGCCAAACAGCACCTTTAGTTTTTTCCCAATCGATTCCAGATGCATACATAGTATTTAAGCCTTAATTTTCAAAAATAGTAGAATAATGCAGTTATTAAACACTTTTTAGCAACCTTAAATAAAGTTAGTGACTAAAACAGCGAAAAATAAAACGAAATAGCCCGCTCATTCAAGAGTAGGCTAGGCGATGTTATTTGCTCATTAGAAAATGAAATTAGAGGTAAAAAACTAGATTTGAAGCAGCTAGAGAAAGAAATTAAAAGCAAACGAATTAAAAGCAAAGAAACGAATAATATTAAACTAAAATGCTTTTAAATAGTTAAGCCATTGTTTGGCAGCATCGGCTTCATTGCTTGCCAGTAAGCCTTCAAGCCAAGGTTTGGCTAAATCATAAGCCTGCATTTCTATGTAAGCATTGGCGATTAACAACTCTAACCTTGCTTTGTTTTTAGCATCAAGCTTGCTTGTAATGGGCTGCCAAGTATTAATTGCTTGCTGCCAATTGCCTTGGCTAAAGTGCCAGTCACCTAAACGCTGCCAGTCTTGGTTAGTCTGACTAAGTTTTGCTTGGCGTTCAAGTGCTTGCTGGGTGGGCAGGGGCTGGTTAGTTTGCAACCAAGCCTGCACTGCCAACTGGCTCAGTTTTAAATCGTTTGGCTTTGCCATTAACAGCTGCTCAAAAATAGCAGCCGCCCTTAGAGGTTGCTGGTCAGCCAGTAAACGCCTAGCTAGTTGTTCCTGCTGCTGCCTATTTAAATGCTTGCCTTGGTAAGCCAGTTCTAGGGTAACCAAGGCTTGTTGGGTCATGCCTGCTAACAGCTGTAATTGTGCTAGTTGGCTCCACAGTGGGCTTTTTTCAGGGGCTAAAGTAAGGCGCTGGTGTTGCAGCTCGGCGGCCTTGCGCCACTTTTCTTGGCGCTGAAAAATAACCACGCCCAAACTTAACCAAGAATCTGATTGGCGTACCTTTAAAGCGGCCAATAACCAAGGCTCGGCCGCTTGCCATTCTTCTAACTGGGCTAACAGTGCTGCCCGCAGGTAATTGGCTTCGGCGCTGGGTTGCTCTTCATCTTGCCACCAAATTTCTAATAGCTTTAGCGCCTGCCGGTATTGGTCTTGGCCGGTTAAAAGGTGCACTGTCATCCAGCGTACCGCTTGCAAGCTGTGTAAATCTAATAATTTAGCATCTTCTTTTAGCACTTTTTGTAGCTGGTCTAGGGCTTTTTTAGTTTGGTCTTTTTGCTGGTAAACCTGCACCAAAGCCCGTGCCACAAAAGCACGAACAAAAGCGTATTGTTCTGGCGTGCCCTGCGGTTGGTTAAACAGTGCTTCACCTAGATTAAGGGCTTCGTCTTGTGCATCGGCGGTTAGTGCTTCATTCATTTTATGCAACTGCTGATATTGCACAGGGTTAAGCACCACACTGCCTTCTGCCTGAACAAACCCCACCCAAAAAAGTAAACAACCAGCAAAAATTAAACGTTTCATTGGCCACCTTCCAAACGAAATTCTAAACGCTGCCTTAGTTGGCGGTTGTTTCCTGCACCTAATTCATAGGCTGCAAAACGCCAACGGGCAATGGCACGCATGGCAGCCCGTTCAAAAAGGTGTTGGGGTTCAGCTTCAAGCACACGAATGGTTTCTGGTAGCACTTTACCTTCGGCATCCACTTCAAAAACCAATTCAACCCAGCCTTCTTGCCTTCTTGCCATGGCTTGGCGTGGGTAACGGGGCGCTTCACGGTAAACCGGTGTATCAATATTGGTGGCTACACTTAAATTTTGTAGGCTAGGCATGGCATTGGCATCAAGGCCTGCATCAATGGACGGCAGCGGCATACTTAGCGCATGATTTGCATGGCTTACAGCCATCTGATTACTGCTGGTGGCACTGCTGGTTGATTGCGGCAAAACTTCGGGCGGCGGTGGGGGCGGGGGCGGTTGCAAGGTTTCTACTTCGGTATCCCCTGCAAGCTGCACCCAATTTAAAGCCAAGCGTGGTACTTTTTCACTTAAACCACCACTAGGGCCTTGAATAATCCAGCCCAAACCAGCAAACAACCCCAAAGATAAAGCCAATGCCAGCGGAAAAATAACAAGGGGTAAGATTCGAGCGGTTGTTTTAGGCAATACCATGGTTAATTCCACCTATTTATTTATTCCACCTTAATTAGGGCTGTTGCGCTGCTAAGGCTATTTTATCGACACCGGCTTGGCGCAGTTTATCCATCACTTCCACTAAACGGCCTGAACGTGAGGCTTTATCGGCTTGAATCACCACGCTAGATTGTGGACGTTCAGCTTGCAGGCGAGCCACCACAGGGCCAATTGCACTTAATGCCAAAGGCTGCCTATCCACCCACACATCCCCTTCACTGGTAATGGCCACTAAAATACTGGCTTGCGATTGCACTTCGGCAGTCGAGGCTTGGGGTGGGTCGACTTCAATGCCGCTTTCACGCACAAAACTTGTGGTCACAATAAAAAAGATTAACAGAATAAACACCACGTCTAACATGGGCGTTAGGTTAACTTCCGTGTCGTCTTGCTCTTGGTTTAATAGGCTGCTTCTACGCACAATTAGACTCCAAAAAATTTAATGACCCTGAAGGGTTTTACGCACCCGACGCTGCCAAAAGCTAAGAAAAAACATGCCCAACAAAACCACCGCCATGCTTGCAAAAGTGGGCAAAATGGCACGGGCTATGCCGGAAGATAAACGGCGAGGATCAGCAGATTCACCCAAACTTAAGCCATCAAACACCAGCATCATGCCCGTTACTGTGCCAGTTAAACCTAGCAAGGGCGTAATAACCACTAAGGCTTTTAATAGCGGCAACCCTTTTTCTAATGCATTTAAAGCCTGCAAATGCTCTGCATGGCGTTGCAATAAAGGCCTATGGCTAAGGTTGGCCGCTGAATAACACAGTTTAGGCCAGCTTAACCACCGCTGCATAAACACATAAATTTGCAGCAAAGCAACCACAAACAGCAGCCACATAATGTGACCACCTTGTGCCATAAGGGTTAACAAACCCGTCATACTCTTGTTTCCTTACCTAACATGCTTGCCATGCCTACTGGGCCTTGGCTAGTGGCTGATGCTTGGCTAATGGCTGATGGTGGGCTTAGCAATTTTGCCAGCCAAGCTGAACTTTCGGCTTCTAAAATTCTTGCCAATTTGCGTGAACGGCCTTGCAGTAAAAGGTGCGCTAACAATAATGGCACAGCCGTTAATAAGCCTAACACCGTGGTCACTAAGGCTTGTGAAATGCCCGAAGCCATCATTGCAGGGTCACCCGTTCCAAACAAAGTAATCGCCTGAAAAGTCGCAATCATGCCGGTTACTGTTCCTAATAAACCCAACAAAGGTGCCATAGCAGCCAAAAGCTTAACCAAAGCCAGCCCCCGTTCTAAAGCAGCAGATTCCCTAACCAGCAATTCATCTAAACTGGCTTCAAGGGCTTCTGGTGCTATGTTTTTTTGTTGTTTACTAGCCTTGTTCATGCCAGAAAGAATGCGCCCTAAAGCATTGTTAGGCTTTAATTCAGCAGGCTTTGCCAGCTGCTTGAGCACTCTTCGCTGTTCAAACCCAAGGCGAATGGACTGCACAAAGGCCACCAACAAACCGGCTAAACCTAGAACAATAATTAAATAACCAACCAAGCCACCCTGTTGAACACGCTCTAATAAAGACGGTTGGCGGCTATGCAATTCAAGCGTTAGCCCACGGGCTGGGTCAAGGGTTACCCTTTCGCTTTCACCGGCAAGAAACGCTTGGTTAGTTTGTATAAGGTGGGCAGGCTGCCTTAACCACAAAGAAGGCAATTCACCACTGTTTAATTGCAACACGCCTTGGGGGTTCATTAACTGCAAATCACCCAAGCGGGTAAGCTGCGAAGTTTCTACCTGTCCAGTTAAATTAACCCAAGGGGCTTGGTAATGAACCGCTTGGCTGGTGGCTAACCAACTTTGTTGCAAGGCTTGCCACAGCTGGTTAAAGTCTTCAATTTTAGGCAGGCGCTGCTGGGTTAAATCAGGCTTAGCAAAGGCTAATAATTGGGGGTATTGCTGGCTGTAACGCGCATTGCTTAAAAGGCCAAACAGGTTAGATTTTTCTTCCCGATACACCGCAAATACTTCACCTAAAGCGGTGGATCTTAATTGCAGGCGCTGCTGGGTTTCTTGCAATGCTATTTCTAATGCATCCTGCTCTTTTTCTAATGCTAGGCGCTGTTGCTCGGCTTTTTTTAGCGCACTTTTAGTAGCCGCCAAGGCATTGGCTTGCGTTTTAGCTTCTTGGTTATTTAGCTGCAAACGGGCTTCTTCGGCTAGCTTACGCTCAACACTTTTATGCTGGGTTTGTTCTAATAATTCTTGCCAATAATCTTCAGGCAAGTTTTTAGCAACGCCGTTACTGGTGAATAAAAACGCTAAGAATAAAGTGAAAAGTAAAACGAAAAATAACGGGGATTTTTTCATGGGTTAGCCTCGACAGCGGTTACAGCAGCCGTGCGTAAAGGCACTGAAAGGGGTAAGGATAAAAATTCAGGCAAGCCTCGCTCTTCAGCTAGGGCTAACCCTCGTAATACTTCTTGGCGTTCGCTGCGGCTTAAAGGCAGCCAAGTGTTTTTTTCAGCAGACCAATAGCCTGCCCGCTGCTCATCTTCTGATAAGTAATACAGCCCAATACGCCCCACACGCAACAAAGTCAGGCGCTCTTTTTCACTGGCAGTGCCTAACTGTAAAAATTCTTGACTCACTTCCAAAGCACGGCCTTGTTCCACTTCGTTACGGTAAACGGTTAGCAATTGGCGCAGCTTTTCAGCGTGGCTCACATCCACCCTTTCTAGCAGGTTGTGCAAAGATTTAACTTTAAATAACCGTGCCTCTTTTTTAAAAGGCAAATCATGCTGAATAAACTGGCCTAGCCGCTCGGCCATTTGTAAAAGCAATGGCTCTAATGCTTCACGGGTGGTGTCTATACCGGCTAGCTGGTCTTCTAGGCTCGTCACTTCTTCACGCAACCGCTGGTTCCACTGGGCTTGTTGTTGGTTATAGGTTTCTAATAACAGCAGTTCACGGCGCACCTGCAACCATTCTTGAAAATCGGCTTGGCGCTGGGCATCTAAACGTTCAATTTTTTGCTGTATTTCAACCGCCATTTGCTGGGTTGATGTTTCAACTTGTCGGGCAGGCGCATCGTGTTTAGATGCAAGGTTGGTTTGCGCTTCAACAAAACCAGAAAACAGCACTGCAGCAAGCACACCGCTTAGGCTGGCAAGTTTTTTATGCATGTTCGAGTGATCCATCATTCAAAGGTGAGCCAGCAGGCTGACTCACCGTATTTAGGCAGGTTTAGATTAGGCCAGCACGACGCAATAAAGAAAGCGTGCCTTCTAGGTCGTTTAGCTTATCAAGATCAATGCTTGGGCTGGCTTTTAGTGCTTTTTCATAGCTGGTGCCATCGCTACTATGAGCAACTTCTGGAATAACAGAGTATTCGTTCACCTCTAAAGCAAAGTATTCTTGTGCTTGTTTTGAGGTTAAAAAGCGCAATAATTCAACGGCATTTTTTTGGTTATTGCTTGATTTAAGCACCCCAGCACCGGCAACGTTCATTAGGTTACCTATGTCGCCATTTTTGAAGAAGTCTTGCTTAACAGGAAACTTCGCATCGACCTTAGTAAAACGGGGTAGGTAATAGTTGTTCACTAGGCCGTAATCAATTTCACCATCGGCAATGCCTTCTAGCTGCGTGCCGTTATTGCGGTAAGTTTTAGCATCGTTGGCTTTCATGGCATTTAGCCATTCCAACGTGCGCTCTTCACCGTGTTCAACACGCATGGCGGTAATAAAGGACTGGAAAGAACCGTTCGTTGGCGCCCAACCCACACGGCCTTTAAACTGTTTACCGGTTAAATCGAACACACTTTTGGGGTGTTCAGCCGTGGGCGCACGTTCTGAAGAATAAACAAATAAACGCGCACGACCGCTAGTAGCTATCCAGTTACCGGTCACGCTTTTATAAATGCCCGGTAGCTTGTCATAAATATCACTAGGCAATTTAGCAAGTAACTTAGCTTGGCTAACTGCACCCATGGCACCGGCATCTTGCCCCCAGAACACATCGGCTGGGCTGCGTTTACCTTCTTCTTGTAAAAGAACCGCCAACTGTGCTGTAGCACCGTAACGCACTTTTACTTCAATACCGGTTTCTTTTTCAAACTCTTTAAGAATCGGCTCAACCATGGATTCACCACGGCCTGAATAAAGCGTTAGGGTGGTGGCAGAAACAACGGGGGCAACCAACAAGCTAGTAACCAACGCCAGTGGTGCAAAGAGGTTTTTACGCATAAGATAATCCTTATTAATGTCTTCTTGGAGATAACGAATTGACCCATTTGCAGCACAGTGTAAATGATAACTATACGCAATTGCAATGTGGGATTCTTGTTTAAAATCAAAAAAACAGCGGATTAGCAAAACAATCCAATCAGGCGACACCAATTGACGCAGGGTGCGGGCAAAGTAGCTGTGTAACCAAAACTAAGACTAAACGTTTTTTAGTCGCTTAATTTGTAGCTAGCAACAAGGGAAACCAACCATGATTAAACCTCAACCTTACCAACTTAGCTGTTCTGAATGTGGCTGGAGCAAAACCTTCGCCCCTATTAGTGATGTGCTATTGCCTGGGCAGGGTTTTGTTAGCAACTGCCCTAAATGTGGCAATAGTGAATTAGAACATAAAACCGCAGGGCCGGTGAAAGGATTGCTGGTAGAAATTAGAGCGTAGCTGAAAAAAGGCTAACAATAAATATTGAAACTAAGATCTTTTTTTAAGCTACTTTTTTACTCTCTTCTAAAGCCCTAGCTTTCATAATGTAGGGCTTCATTTGTTTAGCTATTGCAGCAAATAAGGGTGCAACAACAGAATTTCCAAACTGCTTGTATGCCTGGGTATCAGAAACAGGTATTTTGAATTCGTTACCAGTTGGGGTGTTAAAACCCATGAGCCGTGCGCATTCAAGTGGTGTTAAACGGCGTGGGCGATTGAGTAAGTTCTCTGGGTCGGTAATGGGTTTATTAAAATCCCAGCCGCGATCAATTAAAATTTCTGAACCATCTTTGTAGTAGCGGGCTGATAAAGTTCTAGCTCTATCATTAGGGCCGACCAAACCAAAACCGAAACCATTACCCTTTTCTCTATGCTTAATAGCGTAGTTGAAAAGGTATTCCCAAAGCTTGGGTGTCAGGATGTATTTATCGGTGAATGGCATTTTAATCAAGGCAACTGGCAAGCCGCCATAGATACTTGGCAACCCTTAACCAAGCAGTTGGAAGGTAAGCAGCAAGCAAGATTAGAACTGTTAATTGCCAATGCTTATATAAAAATGCAGGCTTATGATTTAGCCAAGCCACTACTTGAAAGCCTGCTAGCCAGCAATGAAGCCGACACAGCCAAGCAATGGCTTAACTATCTAAAAGCGCTTTAATTCAATATACTTTGGTGAGTGCAGCAGCCTAGCAAATACAACGACTTAGCCACTTGCAGGTAATAAGGAAATGAACCAACGCCTAAACCTCGCCGACCATGCCCTTAGTTTGCTGGGTTTAACTGTTGCTGTCGCTTTACTCTACTTATTTTCAAGCGTCACTTTCAACAACCTCACCTTCACCGCCCTAACACTTACTTTTGCTTGGTTTATTTATGGCTATTTAGACGGTAAGCGCCGTATGTGGCGGCACGCCTTGCTTAGCCATATCACCACAAAAAATAGCAAACTTCGGCAATTTTTCTGGGAAAGTTTTGTTTCTAAACTACTCCACGCTACTTTTGCGCTTATTAGCGGCCTTGTTATTCTAATCATTATTAATCGCCTGCAAACAGAGGAATGGCTGTTATTACTCCTTAGTTTGTTTACTTTCTATGGTTTATTTATTTTTTTTGAACGCCAACTCGCCAATGAATTGGTAGCCACCTACCGTATTTTTACATCGCTCAGTTTGGCCTACTGGCTTAATTTAATACTGCTGTTGGCGGTGTCTTCTATTTATCACCTTTATTTTGTTGAATTTGCCGATACCCGTTCACAACCTCTAGTTGAAGTAATAACCACTGCCTACAATCAAGGGCTGGCACAAAGTAACTCTGAATTAATGGGGCTGTTGTTGGGCTTAGATAAGGCTTGGCAGGCTGCTAGCTTACACCTGATGCAGTTTGCGACAACTGAAGCGCCTGTGTCGCCTAGCTATAAAATTGCAGCTTGGGTTATATTTTTTATTTATATGGCCTTGCAGTATGTTTTCTTATGGTTAATTTTACTGGGTAGCCTTGTTTTCACCCTGAATATTCGTCAGCAGGGTTGGGACTTTTTTGCTGAAAAAGGCTTATATCGCCCTGCTTTAATGACCCTAGCAGGCTTGTCTTTAGTTAGCCTAGCTGGGTATCAACTAAGCCAAACAGCAGTGTTTAATTCAGCCCCTTTCTATGCATCTAAACAAGCCCTTCAGCCAAAACTAGAAACACCACCCCCTTGTATACCCGAAAATTTTCGGCAACAACTAGCAGGCTTAGAACAGCTTGCAGCCAATCAAACTGTTATTTTACAAGCCGAATTTGAGAGAGAATTTAATAAGCACCTAGCAGCGACTCGTGCTCAGTGGCTAGATGAAGTTGATACTGGTGTAGATGCCTTTCTTGATTGGAATTTTAGTATGGCCGGTCAATACTCAAGCCTCTTACACTGGGTAATAACCGTTATGCCCGGCGACCCATTAGAAAGCGCTGCTGTACAGCTTATGATTAACAAGTCAGGCATTAAACCTAACCAGCTTTATAATTCATTAGATGCGCTAATTGAACAAAGAATCATAGAAAAGGTTAACTTTGATACCAACAAACAGATAACCCAACTAGAAAACCAAGCCGAAACGCTATTAAACACCTTGTTTACCACTTCGAATCAAAGGGTGGAACAGCTATTACAAAAAGGCACTTTAATCGACCCAAGCTGTTTAGAAGGCAGTTTTCCAACAATTGATTTAACCGGTTATTTTAAAAAAAACTACAGTGGCCTAGGTTCAACCGCTATTGCCCTACCTTTTTTATTCGCCAACACCTACCGAGCCCATTTAACTAGTCGCCTAGCCAGAGCAAGTACAGCCAAGCAAGCAAATAAGCGCCTGTTATTTTTGCCTGTTAAAGAGCTAACCGCTCGCGCCTCAAGCCAAGCTTCTGTTAGAGGTGCAAAAACCATGATTGCTAATAGGGCAACAAAAAGACTGGTTAGCAAAACTAGCACCAAAATTGCTAGCAGAATCGGGGCAGGCATAGCTTCCAAAGCTGCGACGAGTGGCGCTGCGGGTGCGGCAGGTGGTTTTTGTGGCCCAGCAGCCCTTGTGTGTGGCCCAGTGTTAGCAATATCCGCTTTTATAGGATCAGAGTTGGCAATTAATGCCATTGATGAGGCGTTGAATCGTGCTGAAATGGAAGAAGCAATGCTGCAAGATTTTCAACGGCTAGTCGATCAGCAACTAGAAGAAGCCAAAGCCTTGGTATTAGACGATCTGGCAGAAGCTTTACTAGTACAGCAAACCTATCAGGCCAAAGTTTTTAATGCTTACCGTGAAAGTTTGCACTAAAGATCCATGCGTTCAATATAACGGCGGAAATACATTTCTAACGATATATTCAAAGCCCAGCGAGATTGGCGGTCATCTTCTCGTGGAAAGTGCAAACTTGGTGCAATATCTAAAAAGGTAAAGCCTTTATGAATATTTCGGCGATAACGTATTTCTATATAGGTGTCTTCAATTGCTGGGTTAGACGAACTTTCACCTAACACCACACCCGAATAGCGAATAACACTGCGTTGACTTAAACGTCGATTAAACTCAATGGCTTGGCTATATTCCAAAGTGTCTTCTGTTTCTCGCCACTGGACGTTAGTTAATAAACGAAAATACCTGTCTTCACCTATGGGTCGGCCAAGTTCCCAGCGGGTACGTGCCGAATAACCATCGGAATTAAACCAAGAAATACGATTGTCACTGTGCAACAACCAAGGGCTAGTAGCTAAGCTCCACTGGCGTTGAGTAATAGCGCGTACATAAGGGTCTGGCAATAAATGTAACTTAACGCCAGCACCTAGTTCAGCATTCCAATGCTGGCGTTTATCACGACTACTCAGCCGCTTAATACCTATAAGAATGCCTCGTAAACTTCTATCAGCACTGGTGTTCAGGCTTTTTTCTTGGCTAGCAAGCGTACCACGGTACTCTTCAGGCTCATTTTCAATAACCAACCTTAAACGCTCTGCTGTGGTGGGTAAATCTAAGCGAAAACGTACTCCTAGACTATGATTATTAGTTTTGCCTTCAAACCATTCAGCATCATAACTAAGGCGCAAATAAGAGTCATTTTCTATGGTTAGCGCATCGGTACTGCCAAAAAAACCATCAAGTGAACGTGAACTACTTTCTATCCATTCACTTAAATCAGCATGAAAGGGTTCAATAGAGCCAGAGACCCAGTTAGGTAAATCACTAACCTCTTTAGGTGCATTTGTTTCATCAGCCAAGCAACTTAGCCAAAAAAAAGTAACTAAGCAGCCAACAAAGGTTGTTGCCAAGTTTTTCATCGTCTTGCTTCTCACATTTTAGCTACCACTGCTGGCCTAGCTTCTGACTAAGGCTGAATTAGACTTAAGATAATGCAACTTAATTAAAGTAGATTAATGGCTTACCATACATTAAAACACCCACCAAAATTGGTGGATGCCTAGCAAAAAAAACAAACAACTTTAACCTGTAATTATTATAAACGGTAGTTTACATAAGTTTACATTCAGCAAAAACCATGTACAATTAAGCCATAAGATCTTAAACTACACGCCAACTGGCTGTAGCTGAAAGGATTCAAGAAAAATCATGAGCTATGAGTATATTATTTTTATGGATAAAAACTGTGCCTTATAAAACCCTACGCTTTCGTTTTCTAAATTTAAAAAATTTAATTCTTTTATTGGCTTTTTTTGTTGCTTTTATAACACTTGTTAATGGTTTATATGCTAGCTATAAAGTACAAAAAATTTAGCTTATTAATAATGCACTAGATGCTAACCATGCTTACGCACAAAAACTTGCGGCAGCTACCGACAACTTTATAGGGGCAACCCACCAATACCTTGCTGTAGCAGTCAATGTTATAGAAAAAAAGTTTGATGACCCCAAATTTTTAATAGATAAAGCTCAATTTATTCGCACCCAAACATCCGGCTTTAACTCTATTACCATTGTGAATAGTGAAGGTGTGCTGCTAGCTGCCTCTCCAGATAAATTAAATATTATAGGCAATAAGCTATTATCTGCAGGCCCAGCAGAAGCATTAGAGGCTAAAAAACCACTGGTAAGTACGCCTTATTTGTCTACTTTAGGCAACTTTGAAATATTAATTTCTTCTCCTATATTTAACTCATCAGGAAAATACCTAGGTGTACTGGTCAAGCCCAAGTGGACACTTTTAATTGATAATTCTCATACTCAACCGGGGTCATATCACCATTAGACGTATGAAGCCTTTTTAGGTTGTAATACTTCATATACGCAGCGACATCGGCTG
>JAAYGA010000268.1 GCA_012727935.1 Pseudomonadaceae bacterium
TACACCCAAGTGGGTGCGCTAATTGATGAGCCAGAAAGCGCAACAGCACAGCAAATGGGTGAAGACTACCCCCAGCTAATTCAGCCTTTGCAGCATTTACATGGTTTATATAAAGCTTTACGCAAGGCGCGCGAAGCACGGGGCGCAATCGACTTTGAAACCCGTGAAACCCGCATTGTGTTTGGTGATGACAAAAAAATTGAAAAAATTGTGCCGGTGGTGCGTAACGATGCCCACAAGATTATTGAAGAGTGTATGTTGTGCGCTAACGTAGCCACTGCGCGTTTTCTTGATAAATATAAGCTAGCTGGCCTCTACCGTGTACACGAAAGCCCCAAAGCTGAACGTTTAGAAACCTTGCGTGCTTTCTTGTCTGAGCTTGGCCTAGTCTTAGAGGGGGGTGACAAACCCACTCCGCAAGATTACCAAACAATATTCAGCAAAATTCGTAACCGTCCTGATTCTGAAATTATTCAAACCATGATGCTGCGTTCCATGCGCCAAGCGGTTTATACGCCGGTCAATGAAGGGCATTTTGGTTTGGCTTACACTGCTTATGCCCACTTTACTTCGCCCATTCGCCGCTACCCAGATTTGTTAGTACACAGGGCTATTCGTGGCTTAATTCGCAGCGGTAAAGAAAGCACTAATATTCAACGAGTGGAAGCCGCCCAAGTTGAAAAAGCTGAGAAGTGGTCGCCCTATTCAGATCAGCAAATGGTTGAACTTGGCGAGCATTGTTCGATGGCTGAACGCCGTGCCGACGAAGCTGTGCGCGATGTAACCGATTGGCTGAAATGCGAGTTTATGCAATCACGGGTGGGCGAAGTGTTCACTGGGCGGATTAGTTCAGTGGTGGGTTTTGGTTTGTTTATTGAATTGCACGATTACTTTGTTGAAGGCTTGGTTCATATTAGTGCGCTGCCGGGTGATTATTACCGTTTCGAGCCAGAAAAACAGCGGTTAGTGGGTGAGAAAAGTGGCCGTAGCTACCGCCTAGGTGATGATGTTGAAATTATTGTGTCACGGGTTAATTTAGAAGACCGCCAGATAGATTTTGATTTAACAGAAGCGATTGATGCGCCAGACAAACCGGCAAAGAAAAGCCACAAAAAGAAAGCTGTGGTAAAAGCCGGCAGTGATACCCCTGCTGTTTTTAAAGCTAAACCTGCCAGCAAGGCTGTAAAAAAAGATAAAACTAAAGTAAAAAAGAAGAAAAAAAGCGCCAGTCGTCCCGGCAAAAAAGAACGTGCAAAGAACAAGGCTAAGTAAATTATTGTGAATAAAAGACCTCGTAGACCCAAAATTGAAGCCACACAAAGCCTAGCCGCGGTGTTTGGCTTTCATGCTGTTGAAAGCTTAATTAAGCACCGTGCGCGTCACATCGCCTACCTTTGGGCGCAACAAGGGCGTGATGATGCGCGTATGCAAAACCTGCTGGAAATGGCGCAGGCTGCTGGGGTGAAAATTGAAGTTCAGCCCCGTGAAACGCTTGATAAAGAAGCGGCCAGTGTTCACCAAGGCATTATTGCTTGGGTACAACCTCGCCAAGCCGGTGGTGAATCAGATTTAGAACACTTGCTAGCAGAGGCCACCAAGCCGCCTTTATTGTTGGTGTTAGACGGTGTAACTGACCCGCACAACCTTGGCGCTTGTATGCGAAGTGCTGAAGCCGCTGGCGCTATGGCGGTGGTGGTGCCTAAAGATAAATCGGCTGGCTTAAACGCCACCGTAAGAAAAGTGGCTTGTGGCGCAACCGAAACCTTGCCACTGATTCAGGTAACCAACCTTGCCCGAACGCTACGCAGCCTTGCTGATTACGGCGTGTGGGTTATAGGCACCGCAGGTGAAGCTGAACAGCTAATTTACCAAACCGATTTAACCCGCGCCGTGGCGTTGGTGATGGGTGCCGAAGGCCGTGGTATGCGTCGCTTAACCCGTGAAGTGTGCAATGAGCTGGTGAAATTGCCGATGGCAGGTGAGGTTTCTAGTTTGAACGTTTCGGTGGCTTCAGGCGTTGCTTTATATGAAGCCGTGCGGCAAAGGCTTTAATATTTAAGGTGTTGGGCCTTTAAAACTTGCACTTGGGTGCTAATAAGGGTTAACATTCCGCGCTTGTTTGAGTGGTCGGAAATTCACTCAAATGGCAGTAGTTTACTACTGGGTTGTGTAGTTTCCTCCTTGCTTTTTGTTGTTTATATCCAAAAAGCTATTAATCCGTAAGGAGCATTTATGCGTCATTATGAAGTAATTTTCATGGTTCACCCCGACCAAAGCGAACAGGTTCCCGCTATGGTTGAGCGTTACACTACTCTGGTTACTGAAGCCCAAGGCA
>JAAYGA010000269.1 GCA_012727935.1 Pseudomonadaceae bacterium
ACTTCATCAACGGCTAGGGTTTCATCAAAGTACTTAGTAACCCGCTCAATTTTAACTAATACGTCTTTTGGCTTTTGCATGTTAGCCAGTGCTTTTTTATAAGGGCCCGAAGCTAGTGCCATAGAGTTCTCCAAACAAAGAAAGCCCAGCTAAGAAGCTGAGCTTTGAGCTTAACAATAAGTTTATTTACCCGATTTAAAACGTGTCCAGCTACGTGTTTTTACACGCTGTACTTTGCTTGGCAAAGATTTAGATATAAATAAGTTGTCCAATACCGCTTGATCCGGATAAACCGCCGGATTATTACGAACGTCTTCATCCATTAGCGCATCGGCATAGCGATTAGGGTTAGCGTAGCCAACATAATCACTTACTTTAGCAATTACCGCAGGCTCTAGCAGGTAGTTAATAAAGGCATGGGCTTCTGCTTTATTACCGGCATCGGCTGGAATAGCCAACATATCAAACCAAAGGTTAGCGCCTTCTTTGGGAATAGCGTAAGCAATATTCACGCCCTGCCCGGCTTCATCGGCACGGTCTGCTGCTTGCATTACATCGCCTGAAAAACCTGCAGCCATACAAATATTGCCATTGGCTAGGTCAGCAACGTATTTTGAAGAGTGGAAATAAGTAACATAAGGGCGCACCTTAGCTAACTTTTTTTCAGCTGCTTTATAGTCAGCCGTTTTATGGCTGTTAGGATCTAAGCCTAAATAGTTGAGCATGGCCGGTAGCATTTCATCGGCTGAGTCTAAAAAAGCCACGCCACAGCTGCTAAGCTTTTTCATGTTTTCTGGTTCAAATAAAACCGCCCAAGAATCGATGCTATCTACGCCTAGCACTTCTTTAACTTTATCGACGTTGTAACCTATGCCATTAGTACCCCATAAATAGGGAACAGCGTATTGGTTACCTGGGTCATTATTAGCCACCTGCGCCATGAGTTGTGGCTGAAGGTTTTTTAAATTCGGTAGCAGGCTTTTATCGAGTTTACCAAAAGCACCGGCTTGTACTTGCCTTGCTAAAAAATGATCGGAAGGCACAACCACATCATAGCCACTGCGGCCAGCTAAAAGCTTACCTTCTAGGGCTTCGTTAGAATCAAACACATCGTAAATAACTTGAATTTGCGTTGTTTGAGTAAATTCTTCGAGTACTTCTTTAGCAATGTAGTCAGACCAGTTGTAAACATGCACTTTAGAATTAGCATGAACTGCTGCACCCATAAAAAAACTCATTGCAATGCATAAGGGAACCAACACGAGTCTGTGTATCATTATAGGCAATAGTACGTCCTCCGAATTTAAAAAACGGGCTGCTCTAGGGCAACCCGTGGTTTTTAGTCTAGTTAATAAAGCTTATTTACCCGACTTAATTTTTGTCCAGCTACGTGTTAACAAACGCTGAGTTTTAGCCGAAAAATCAGCAAAAGTATAGAGCTTACCCATTAATTCTGCGGGTGGGTAAATACCTGGGTCAGTGCGAATGGCTTCATCCACTAAAGGTGTTGCCTTGTCGTTAGCATTAGGAAACTGTAAGTAGTTGGTTAAATCTGCCATCACCTGAGGTTGCAGCAAATAGTTAACAAACTCATGCGCTTCTTTAACATTCTTGGCATCTTTGGGAATGGCAATCATATCAAAGAAAGTACCCGCGCCTTCTTGGGGTATTTTATAGGCTAACTTAATTTTATTTTTAGCTTCTTCAGCACGTGATTTACTTTGGTAAAGGTCACCAGAATAACCCACTGCCACACAAATATTGCCACTGGCTAAATCTGAAATGTATTTAGAGGAATGGAAGTAGGTAATATAAGGGCGAACGCTTAACAATAAAGCTTCAGCCTGTTTAATGTGCTCGGGGTTTTCACTGTCTGTCGGCAAACCTAAGTAATGCATAGCTGTTGGAATTATCTCTGTAGGAGAATCCAAAACAGCTACGCCACATTCCTGTAGTTTTTTGATATTTTCAGGCTTAAAAATCACATCCCAAGAGTCAACAGCTTGGTCGCCTAAAGCCGCTTTCACCTTATCAACATTATAACCAATACCAATCGAACCCCACATGTAGGGAATAGAATACTGATTACCGGCATCGCTGACTTCTAGCGTGCGTAATAAGTCTTTATTTAGGTTGCTCCAACCCGTTAGCTGGCTTTTATCTAGTTTTTGGTAAACCCCAGCTTTAATTTGCTTGGCTAAAAAAGGGTTAGAAGGCACAACTATGTCATAACCTGAACGGCCTGAAAGCAGCTTAGCTTCTAGCACTTCGTTGCTGTCGTAAACATCAAAAACCACCTTGATGCCGGTTTGCTTTTCAAAGTTACTAATCGTATCTGGCGCAACATAGTCAGACCAGTGGTAAACATTCAGTACCCGTTGTTCAGCCTGTGCAGCTACTGACACAGCCATGCCTAAAGCAACAGCCAATAACTTTTGCTTGGTTTTTTTCATTTGCACAACTCCATAATTGCCTTGGTTAATTAAAACAACAAAAAACCACTGGTCGAAGGCTAAAAACCTTTTTCCAGTTGAACTACGACTACTTGGTGAAATAAGTGGTAACGAATCTTGCTTGGCAAGGGTTAGCCGGTTTAGTCTTGGCTATCAAAACAGTCGGGGCCAGAACACTCTTCTAATGCCTGCACCACACTTTTGAAAGCCTCTTTATTGCGCTCATTCATCGACATTAAAGTTAGGTGTGCATCAAGAACCTGGGCTTTAATGTGTTCCTCTGAACCAGCAAGCTGAGGTACTTCTTGTAACGCTTGGCTAGTGGTTAAAGGCTGTTTCAGCAAAATAAAGTACTGACGAAACCCCATTGATTCTAACAAAAGGGTTATGTCTTGATTGGGCGAGATAATACTCGGTTGTGCCAGACCATTACTAGATGCCTGCACGGCTATTTTTGCTAATAAACCCAAGGTTGTGCTGTCTAGGTTTTCTGTTGCCGATAAATCAATAATAAAGCTATTAATTTCTTTATCCGCAAAAATACGCTCTAACAGCTTATCTAAAGTACAGCAAAGCGTTAGTCGAACATCACCCACTAATTTCAGTATAAAGGTGTGCTGCGATTTAGCCGCCAGCAACTTACCTGTATGCATATTAACAACCGCTTAAAGTCATCAAAGTTACATCATCTGGCCAACCTCTTTCAGCATTAGCCAAGCGTTGTAACAGGGTTTCTACGTCTCCGCCTGTGGCGGCCACCAGTTGCTGCCATTCTACTTGCCTAGCTTGTAAACCCTGCCCAGGCAAAACTTCTAGCACACCATCACTGGCTAAACACAAACGTCCCTGCTCAGGAAAGGTGCAAGTGTAATCCTTGTACACCGCTCCTGGGAAGAGGCCAACCGGCAAACCTTCACCTTCTAGTTCTTTTACACCCTCTTCACTCACCAATAATGGCACCGGCAAATGAGCTGCCAAGGTGTAAGTAAGTTCTTGGGTTGGTAAATCTAAACAACCAACAACCAAGGTTAAGTGTTTTTCTAGCCCAGAAGCCAAAAGCTCGTTATTAACCCTAGTACACAACTCCGCTGGGCTTAATTCACCTTGACTAGTGTACTTTTTAAGTAAATACCTAAGCAAAATAGTCACTAAGGCTGAAGCCGAACCACTG
The DNA here is from genome assembly GCA_012727935.1 of Pseudomonadaceae bacterium. Lineage (GTDB taxonomy): Bacteria > Pseudomonadota > Gammaproteobacteria > Pseudomonadales > Halomonadaceae > Marinospirillum. The sequence continues at coordinate 3,625 of JAAYGA010000269.1, forward strand.
CCCGACACATCGGCAATATAAAAAACCAACTTATCGGGTTGGGGCGACCAAAAATCTAAAAAGTCACCAGAAAGATGCAAAGCAGGTTGCAGTAGGTAAGTTAACTTAATGCCACCAATAACAGCTTCATTTGTGGGTAAAAGCCTGTGCTGCATTTGGTAAGCAACTAGCTGATCCTGCTCCAAAGCTTGTAACGATCTTTTTAGCTGGGCGTTTTCTTCCACTAGTTGCTGATAATCCAAAGCAACCTTTTGCTCTGGTTTATTCATGCGCACCTCTTTTAGGCTTTACCTAACTGCCGACTAATCGGCAAAGTCAGCTTCATCAAATTCAAAGTCATCATCCTCTAAGAAGGGATCAGACTCAAGACGACCATCTTGGATTAAGAAAGTACGGCGCTGTAAATAAGCATCACGAATAAAGGAATAACGGTCACCTTGAATTAATTTTTCGGCATCCAAAACACCTTCACGCAATTGAACAAGCTGTAAACCACTCAAACCCCAACGCACTTCTTTGCTTTCAACAATATAAGTTGTGGGGCTAAGGTAATAATAATCAACAGGTAAAGAAAGGGTATGACTTAGCATTTGCCCACCTATAAAGGGCCAAACCACATAGGGCCCTTCTGGCAAACCCCAAGTATTTAAAGTTTGCCCAAAATCTTCATGGCTTCTTTGCAAGTCTAGTAGCGGTGTTGCCACTTCAAATAAACCAACAACACCCACAGTGGTATTCAGCGTAAAGCGGGTTAAGTCTTTGCCTGCTTCTAGTGGCTTAAATTGCAATAGATTATTGGCAAAGTTAGAAGCCTCACCCAAGTTAGCAAAGAAGTTGCTGACACCTTTACGCGCAAACTTAGGCGTAATAAATCGGTAGCTTTTAGCAACTGGCTTTAACACCCAAGCATCTAGGCCATCATTAAAAACAAAAACCTTACGATTCCAGTTTTCATAAGGGTCATTTTTATTAGGTAGGTTTTGCGTTGGTGAAGTTGAACAACCACCTAAACCTAACACCAACAACAAAACCAACCCACTAACATACTTAGGGTGCTGCATAAATTTAAGCGACCTTACGAACCAGCAAACAACCGGCTGAATAACCTGCGCCAAAAGAACAAATCACCCCAAGATCACCCGCGTTTAAGTCTTCGTTATGTAGATGAAAAGCTATAATTGAACCCGCCGAGCTGGTATTAGCATAGCGATCTAAAATAACCGGCGCTTCTTCAGCTGTTGCTTCACGGCCTAATACGCGGCGAGAAATCAGCTGATTCATGCTTAGGTTAGCTTGGTGCAACCAAAGGCGAGACAAGTCTTCTGCTTTTAAGTCATTAGCGGCTAACTGTTCGCTAATCATAGCCGCAACCATAGGGCAAACTTCTTTAAAGACTTTGCGTCCTTCTTGCACAAAAAGTTTGTCTAGCTTACCAATGCCTGCTTCATCACAACGGTTTAAAAAACCAGCATTGTTACGAATATTATTAGAAAACTGCGTTATTAGTTTGGAAGCAAACACTTCAAAGGTATGCTTTTTACCTTCTGCTAATTCGGCTGCTTCTAAAATAACCGCTGTACAAGCATCACCAAAAATAAAGTGGCTATCACGATCACGAAAATTCAAGTGGGCGCTACAAATTTCAGGGTTAACCATTAGCACTCGCTTTGCTTGCCCTGCTTGAATGGCGCTATAACCTGCTTGAATGCCGAAGGTGGCACTAGAGCAAGCCACGTTCATATCATAAGCATAACCGCCTGCACCCAAGAGCTGCTGCACTTCTACCGCTACTGCAGGGTAAGCACGCTGCGGGTTAGAACAAGCTAGAATAACTAAATCAATATCAGCAGCCTGCAAACCTGCTTTTTCTAGGGCTTCTTTAGCAGCAGTAACGGCCATTTCTGCTTGAATAGAAGGCTCATCATTATTACGTTCGGGCAAATAAGGCTTCATACGATCAGGGTTAAGCACCCCGTCTTTGTCCATCACAAAACGGCTTTTGATGCCTGAAGCCTTTTCAATAAATTCTGCGCTAGAAGGTGTTTTAGCTTCTACTTCACCGGCAGCAATCGCAGCGGCTTGTTCGTTATTGTAATTAGCCACCCAAGTATTAAATGAAGTAACCAGCTCTTCATTACTAATGCTTTGCTTAGGAGTAAAAAGGCCTGTTCCAGTGATTAATACACGTTTCATAAAAGTCTCTTTTAGTATTTAAGGCAGTTCTTTTAGCCAGTTAAGCAATACAGGATAGTAGTCCTGCTCGGCTGATTGATGCAAACAAAGCTCGGAACGTTTGTAGTTTTTTTGGTTGCCCACCCGCCGTCCTAGCTTAATTAAACGAGCATTGTGGTCGCCTAAATCGAACATAAAGGCACGGGCATCGGTTTCACTGCCACGCCAAGACCGATATAAGCTTGCAAAATAAAGGCTAGGTGGCCAATCTAATTTTTTTACTTCACTAGCATAATTAAAACCATCTTGGCTTTGCCAAGCGCCATTTAAATAATCTAGGGCTTCTTGGTAGAAAACTAGGCTTTCATTAGAGCGTCCTAGCTTTAATTTAATGGCTGGTATATAGCCTAAAATTTTACCTAATTGATTAACGCCGCGTTTATGCACCCAATTAACCCAGAAGTTTTTAATAGCGCCTGCCGGTTGCGATTCACGAAAAGGACTAAAGTGGATCAGCGCTTGTAAGTTGTTTAGGTTGGTTGGGTTGCGTGTTAAATAACTAATAAGTAATAAACTACCAAAACCTTGGCCTATCCAAATTTGACTTTCTAACTGTGCTGTTTTATTCATGGCCGCCACTAGCTTAGGTAAGTCTTCAGCAATGGCCTGTTCTACACCAAAATCTAGTTTACTTAATGTTTTACTATCTAAATGACGGCCTCTTAGCTCGGCTAAATAAACATCATAACCTTCACGAGCTAATACATAGGCTAAACCTATTTGAGATGCTGAATTATGGAAGCAATTGGCATTATCCATTAAACCATGCAGCATAAAGACTGCCTGCCCTAAGGATTGTTCTGGACGAATGCGCACTAAATGTGCAATTTGTTGGCTTGCAATGGGAATATCTAACCGCTCTTCACGAATAGAAACAGATACCCTGTTCTTATAACTCATTCCTGACCCTATAGTGGTAGCTAGCTATTGCCCCTGCTGGTACAAAGCAATAAATCCATTCAATAATGACTCTGTTAAATTTAAAAACTAAACCAGTAGCTTAGTCCAGGTTTCTGCTAAACGGCGTGCAGAAACCACCTGCTGTGTTCCTAGTTGTTGAGCATAAAGAGAAACACGGTATTCTTCTATTAACCAGCGATAATCGGCTAAGGCTTGGCTGGCCTCGCCTTGTTGTTGTATTGCAGTATAACGGTTTTCCCAAGCTTGCCAGAGAATATCTAGTTCTTCTGCAATGCGTTGATCTCTTATTCTATCGCGACTGGCTTTTTCTAGGCGCACTTCTAAGGCTTTTAAATACCTAGGGTAATGCGCCAACCAGCTGCCTGCTTGCCAAATAAAACCTACAAAAAATAAGCGATTTAACTGCTTACGTGCATCTTGAAAAGTTAATGCACTGGCTAAATCTAGCTTGCCTTTTAACTTGGCGGCTAAAGGCACTTGTGCTTCTAAAGCAGCTTTAACCAACTTTAATTTCTCTGTAGTAGCAGGAATCCAAGCCGCTTGGTGCTTTTCTACAAGTGCTTGAAAAGCCGCTTCATCCCTAGGCCAAAGATCGGCATTATCCGCTAAAAATACTTCTCGCACACTGGTATTTAATAAGTCATCTAGCAAGGCTTGGCGAGTGCCTATTTTAGTAAACATTAAGGCTGATTTTTCTAAACCAGATAGTTGCGTTTGTAAGTATTTATCTTTTTGCGGCAAGCTTAAACGAATTAAGCGCACTAGGCCTTTTTCTGTCGCAAATTGCGCTTTTGCTGGGCTATCAAAAAGCGTAACGCCGACACTTTCGCCTTCATCAATTAAGGCTGGAAAGGCTTGAATTTTTACGCCCGCTTGCTGCTGTTCTAAAACCTGTGGTAGTTCGCCAAAATTCCAATCTTTTGCACCACTAGCTTTTAGCTGGCCTGAATCTAGCGCTTGGGTAGCGGCCTGCATTTGCCCAGCAAACTTTTCACGCAGCTGGGCTAAATCTCGCCCCTGCCCTAATTGTTCACCTTTTTCTGATAACACACAAAAATTCATTAAAAGGTGATCGGGTAAAACTATACTTTCCCAAAGCTGTTCATCTATTTTTACGCCGGTGGTTTTATAAAAGAACAAGCCTAGTGCTTTACCTAAAGGCAAATCATCGGGTACTAGCGCCTGTAAAGCAGCATCTATGTAATCAGGTAAAGGCACAAAATTCTTACGCACCTGCTTAGGTAAACCGCGCATCATCGCCAAACATTTTTCACGTAACAGTCCAGGCACCAGCCATTCCAAACGGGTTTCTGGTAGCTGGCTAAGCATGGCAACGGGCACTTGCATACTCACGCCATCATCAATTTCGCTGGGGGCAAAGTTGTATTGCAACTGCCAGCTAATGCCTTTCCAAGTTAATACATCTGGAAAAAGGTCATCGGTGATTTCATCGGTGGTACGGGCTAAGAGTTCTTCTTTAGTCAGCAATAATAATTGCGGATTAGTCGCTTCTTCTTTTTTGCGCCAGCTTTCAAAGCTTGCCCCGCGGCAAATTTCTTCAGGAATACGGCTGGCATAAAAATCGTAAAGCACTTCGTCATCGACCAGAATATCGCGTTTACGGGCTTTGTCTTCCAGCACCAGCACTTCATCTAACAAGGCTTGGTTATGCGCCATAAAGGGTGCTTTAGTAACATAATTGCCTTCCACCAAACCTGAGCGAATAAAAATATCATGGCAAAGTTCTGGGTCATGCTTGGCATAGTCAATTTTACGCCCAGCAACCAAGGGCAAACCAAACAAGGTGACCTTTTCATAAGCGGCCACCCTTGCGGCACGCTTTTCCCAATGCGGTGATGAATAGTCACGCTTAATTAAATGCTCGGCCAAAGGCTCGGCCCATTCCGGTTCAATTTTGGCAACTAAACGCGCAAATAAACGGGTGGTTTCCACCAGTTCCGAGGCCATAATCCACTTGGGCGGCTTTTTAGCTAACTTAGAACCTGGGTGAACAAAAAACTTACGGTTACGTGCGCCTAAAAACTCTTTGTTTTCTTGCTGCATCCCCAAGTTCGAAAGCAAACCCGCTAGCAACGCTTGGTGCAGGGCAATTGCATCGGCTGGCTGGCTGTTTTCTTTTAAGCCAATTTCACGGCATAACAGTTTTAATTGGTGGTGGGTGTCTCGCCATTCACGCATCCGCAGCCAAGATAAAAAGTTCTTTTTGCAATAACTACGCAACTGACTGGCGGTTAAATCTTGGCGCTGGGTTTCATAAGCACGCCACAAGTTCACCAAAGCAGCAAAATCAGAAGTAGGGTCAGCCCACTGGGCATGGGCTTGGTCTGCCGCTTGTTGGTGTTCAACAGGGCGTTCTCTAGGGTCTTGCAGGGTAAGTGCCGAGGTAATAATCAACACTTCTTGCAAGCTGCCACGCTGTGAAGCTTCCAGCAGCATACGTGCAAGGCGAGGATCAACCGGCAAACGCGCCAGCTTTCGCCCTAGCTGGGTTAAGTCATTGCGAGCCGTTACTGCGCCTAATTCAAACAGCAAACGAAAACCGTCTTTAATGGTGCGGCTATCGGGTGGCTCTAAAAAAGAAAAATCTTCAATGTTGCCAAGCTTTAAAGACAACATTTGCAGAATAACCGCAGCTAGGTTGGTGCGGCGTATTTCGGGTTCTGTAAATGAAGGGCGGCCATTAAAATCCTCCTCGCTGTACAAACGAATGCACAAACCTTCTGCCACACGGCCACAACGCCCAGCACGCTGATTAGCACTGGCTTGGGAAACTGCTTCTATTGGCAGACGTTGCACACCAGATCGCACGCTATAACGGCTAATTCTGGCAATGCCTGGGTCAATTACATAACGAATCCCTGGCACGGTTAACGAGGTTTCAGCAACGTTAGTGGCTAAAACCACCTTGCGCTGATTAGAGGGCTGGAAGATTTTTTGCTGCTCGCCGGTGGGAAGGCGGGCATACAGCGGTAACACTTGGGTATGACGAAACTGCCCAAAGTTTTGTGCTTTGCGAATTTCATGCGCCATTTCACGAATTTCACGTTCGCTGGGCAAGAAAATTAACACGTCCCTTGGGCCATGCAGCCAGCCTTTACTGGCTTCGGCATTTTCAATGCTTTCTAACGCCTGCAAAACGCCCTGCTGTAAGGTTAAATCGGCGGTATCTGGGTCTTCAGTTAACAGCGGCTGGTATTCCAACTGCACCGGATAAGTGCGGCCAGAGACTTCAATAATTGGGCAATCATTAAAGTGTTTAGAAAAGCGCTCTAGGTCGATGGTGGCCGAGGTAATAATGACTTTTAAATCAGGGCGGCGTGGCAAAATGCGCTTTAAATAACCGAGTAGAAAATCAATGTTTAAGCTGCGCTCATGCGCTTCATCAATAATAATAACTTCATAGCGGTTTAGAAAAGGATCTTTTTGCGTTTCTGCCAGCAAAATACCGTCGGTCATTAGCTTAATCAGCGTGTTATCGCTTTGCTGATCGTGAAAACGCACTTGGTAGCCCACCTGCTCACCTAAAGGCACTGCTAGCTCTTCGGCTAAACGCTGGGCAACCGAGCGGGCGGCTAAACGTCTTGGTTGGGTATGACCAATTAAACCCCGCGCCCCTAAGCCAAGTTCTAGGCAGATTTTAGGTAACTGAGTGGTTTTACCTGAACCCGTTTCACCGGCAATCACTAAGACTTGGTTTTCTTTGAGTGCAGTAAGAATTTTTTCACGGTGTTCGCTAACAGGTAGGTCTGGGTAGTTCAGCTTAGGCCAAACCGCACGGCGCGCTTCTACCTTAGCAACCGAGGCTTCTAATCTAGCCCTTAGCTGATCTTGCTGGCTGGTATCTGTTGAATGGTGAATAAACTTTCGTAGCTTGTGCAGCTGCCTACTAAATTGATGCACATCTTTTAGCAGGCACTGCTGCAATAACGCTTGTTCCGACTTAAGCATGGCGGCTCTTTAGTTGCTTTAAGATAAGTGACTTAAAATGAGTGACTTAAAGCCGCCTAGTATAACTGAAACTAGTTAGTTTCATCACGTAGTTGCCTACGCAACACTTTACCCACGTTCGTTTTGGGTAATTCATCTCTAAATTCAACATGGCGGGGTATTTTGTAAGCCGTTAAGCGTTTTTTACACCAGTCACGCACTTCTTTAACCGTTAACTTGCCCGAACGAGAAACAATAAACACCTTAACAGCTTCGCCGCTTTTAACATCAGGCACACCCACGGCAGCCACTTCTAAAACATCGGGGTGGGAAGCAATCACATCTTCCACTTCATTGGGGTAAACATTAAAACCCGACATATTAATCATGTCTTTTTTACGGTCAACAATGCGGGCATAACCATCGTCTTGAATAACCGCAATATCACCGGTCATAAACCAGCCATCAGCCGTTAAGACCTTGGCCGTTTCAGCGGGTTGCTGCCAATAGCCTTTCATCACTTGTGGGCCACGAATACATAACTCGCCCGACTCACCTTGAGCCAAGGTTTTACCCTCTTCATCAATCACTTTAATTTCGGTACTAGCAACTGGCTTACCAATACTGCCTAGCTGAATGGCTCTGAGTGGATTAAACGTAGCCACAGGCGAGGTTTCAGTTAAACCATAACCTTCTGCAATATCGCTCCCAGTTACTTCTTTCCACTGCTCTGCCGCTGTTTTGGTTAGCGCCATACCGCCAGAAATGGTTAGCTTTAAATTACTAAAATCCAGTGCTTTAAAATCATCACGGTTGCACAGGGCAATAAACAAGGTATTTAAACCAACAAAGCCAGTGAAGTGATTGTTTTTAAGCTCTTTAACAAAGGCTGGCAAATCGCGCGGATTGGTAATTAATAAGGAGTGATTACCCTGCTCCATCATCACCATGCAATTCACAGTAAACGTATAAATATGGTACATGGGCAGTGGCGCTACAACCGTTTCGCCGCCTTCATTCAGTACACTGTCTATCACGCCCCTAGCCTGCAACATATTAGCGACTAGGTTTTTGTGCGTTAGCATCGCGCCTTTAGCAACACCCGTTGTGCCGCCTGTGTATTGTAAAATGGCAATATCATCAAGGGTTGCGCGGGGTGGTACCCAGTGGCCTTTACGCCCTAAGTGCAAGGCTTTACGAAAAGGAATGGCGTGGGGCAGATGGTAGGCAGGCACCATTTTCTTAACGTATTTCACCACCTTATTAATAGCGTGGCGCTTAATAAAGGGGTGCATATCACCTAATTCAGTAACAAACACATGCTTTAGGCAAGTCAGGCGTAAAACTTTTTGTACGCTGCGTGCCATATTGGCAAGCACAACTATGGCTCTGGCACCTGAGTCATTAAACTGGTGTTCCATCTCTCTTTCTGAATAAAGCGGGTTGGTATTAACAACAACAAGGCCTGCTCTTAGTGCGCCAAATACAGCAATCGGGAACATTAAAGTGTTAGGTAACTGAATCGCAATACGGTCACCTTCTTTAAGATCCGTATTATTTTGCAAGTAAGCAGCAAAGTAGCGGCTTTTTTCTTCTAACTGTCCATAAGTAATCATTTTACCCATGCAGGTAAAGGCTGGCCGATCTGCAAAACGGGCGCAGGATTCATCAAATACCTGTAGCACCGACTCATAACGACTCATATCGATCTCTGTCATACTAAAACCTCGCCAGCTTATTATTATTGGGTAGCAAGTGATGTATTGACTAAAAGTATAGCTAATTAACAATCAATACAGCATTTCAAACGTTCGTTTACTATAACCTGTAGAGACAAAAAAAAGCCAGCCCCAAGGCTGGCTTCTACTACTTAAGATTCAAAAAACCGTTAAATTACAACTCTTTAACTTGATCTCTTAATACAAACTTCTGAATTTTTCCGGTCGAAGTTTTTGGCAAATCACCAAACACTACGGTTTTAGGTGTTTTAAAACCGGCCATATTTTCACGGCAAAATTCCATAATTTCTTTTTCAGTTACTTTAGAACCCGCTTTTAAAGTAATAAAAGCACAGGGCGTTTCACCCCATTTTTCATCCGGACGTGCCACAACCGCAGCTTCAGAAACATCGGGGTGACGGTAAAGAACATCTTCAACTTCAATAGAGGAAATGTTTTCACCACCAGAAATAATAATGTCTTTAGAGCGGTCTTTAATTTCAACGTAAGTATCGGAATGCCAAACAGCCAAGTCACCCGAACGGAACCAGCCACCTTGGAAAGCTTCTTCCGTAGCCCGCGGGTTCTTCAAGTAACCTTTCATCACTAGGTTACCGCGCATAAAGATTTCACCCATGGTTTTACCGTCTTGAGGCACTGGAACCATAGTGTCTGGGTCAGCAACCATTAGGTCTTCTTGCATGGGTGACTTAACACCTTGGCGAGACTTAAGACGTGCTTTTTCAGCCGGAGTTTTGCTATCCCACTCACCATGCCAAGCACAAACCACACAAGGGCCGTAGGTTTCGGTTAAGCCATAAACGTGAGTAACCACAAAGCCCATCGCTTCCATGCCTTCAATCACTGAAGCAGGCGGTGGCGCACCAGCTGTCATTACTTTAACTTCATGGTCAATGCCCGCTTTAAGCGCTTTATCAGCATTGTTCAACATATTCAAAACAATGGGTGCGCCACAGAAGTAGCCCACTTTATTGTCACGAATCGAGTTATAAATGTCATCAGCACGTACATGACGAAGACTCACGCTCGTACCCGCTGTAGCGGCTATTGTCCAAGGGAAACACCAACCATTACAGTGGAACATGGGTAGCGTCCACAAATAAACAGGGTGATCGCCCATATCCCAAGAAACAGCGTTAGAAACGGCATTTAAGTAAGCACCACGGTGATGATAAACCACACCTTTAGGGTTACCAGTGGTACCAGAAGTGTAGTTAAGGGTTATAGCATCCCATTCATCTTTAGGTGTTTTGTAAGCGTAGTCTTCATCGCCAGTCGCAAGAAAAGCTTCGTAGTCCATTTCACCAATTAACTCACCGCCTTCATAAAAAGGGTCGTCAATATGGATAACTTTAGGACGATCAGCACCCAGCATTTTAATGGCGCGAGAAGCAACTTCTGAAAACTCACGGTCTACAAAAATAATTTTTGCTTCAGCGTGCTGCAAAATAAAAGAAATTGCCTCGGCATCTAAACGGGTGTTAATGGCATTTAACACTGCACCACACATGGGCACACCAAAGTGGGCTTCAAAAACAGGTACTATATTGGGCGCAATAAAAGCAACCGTATCACCCTCTGCTATACCTATCTTGTTTAAAGCAGAAGCTAAGCGCACACAACGCTTATAGGTTTGTGCCCAAGTGATTTTTACATCATGGTGAATTTGTGCAACATGATTAGGGAAAACACTCGCTGAACGCTGTAAAAATGAAATTGGCGTTAAAGCAGCAAAGTTTGCTGCATTGCGACTTAGCCCCATGTTGTAAATATTAGTGTGCTGCATGTGGTGGCCTCTATTATTAATTTTCTGGGTAGAACGTCATGCTTTTGTAAAAAAAACTACATTTAGATATTTAGCCTTATACTGTTACACAAACATATAAGACTCTTGTCGAATTGCAACAAACCTAGCAAACGCTCGACTAGTTCAATAATGCCAAGAGTTACGCTATTATGCCAACAACTTTAGCTTATCAACCACAAGGATTTACCCATGAGTACTTTAGAAAACCGCCCCTACGACACTTTAAGCCTTGGTGATTCAGCAACCTTTGAAAAAACTTTGACTGAAAAAGAGCTGGTACTTTTTGCTGCTGTGTCGGGCGATGTTAACCCACTTCACCTAGATGCAGAATTTGCTAAAACCACCATGTTTGGCGAGCAAATTGCACACGGTATGTGGTCTGGCTCACTTATTTCAGCAGCACTTGCTACTACCCTTCCAGGACCTGGCACTATTTACATGGGCCAAGAACTTAGCTTTCGCCGCCCTGTAAAACTAGGCGACACTTTAACCGTTCTACTAACAGTTAAAGAAAAAAAGGAAAAGAATGTGGTTATTCTTGACTGCCTAGTAACCAACCAAAAAGATGAAAAAGTAGTTTTAGGTACAGCCACTGTTATTGCCCCAACAGAAAAAGCGGTATTACAAGCACCCACCCTGCCTAAAATTACTATTGGCTAGTTAAAAACCTTAAAACCTAAGTCACAAAGGTGGCTTAGGTTAAAAGCTTTTTAGCTTCTACCAGTGTTAAGTAGCCATTCACTTGTGGGGCGCAAATGCCGGTTTCTAGGTAGTTTACATTGCCTAAACGGGTGAGCTTTTTAACTAGGGTATGGCCACAGGCAACGGCATCTATGTTTGCTACTAGGTGATCTAGTTTTTTATGAACGCGGTTACGTAATACCGTGGTGGTATCTAACAGTTCTTTGGTTGCTTCGCCTTGCCATTGCCTTAAACTATTCCAATCATCTTCGGGCACTTCGGCATGAACTATGCCTAAGCGTTGTTCAGCAAGACTGACTTCTAAGGCTAACGGCATTTTATTTTCAATCAGCTTGGCTAGGTCGTGTAGCTCTTCTTCTTTGTAAAGAGACACCCACCCGCCACCGTGTTTTTGCCATGCTTGATAGGCAGACTGATTGCCAGCCAGGCTATAAACCATAAGGCGCTCATGGTTGCCTTGCACAGAAAAAAACCATTCTTCATTTAATAGCTGTAAGCAGTTATAAGAGTCAGGGCCGCGGTTTATTAAGTCGCCAACGGCTAATAGGCGGTCGCGGGTAAAATCGAATTTTACCTTGTCTAGTGCCTGCATAAGTTCGGCAAAATAACCATGCAGATCACCCACCACAAAATCACGCCCTAAAGCGTTAGTGGGCAGTTCTTTTAAAACCTGCATTAGGTAACCAGTTCCTTCATGGCTGCATCTAAACCTTCAATAGTTAAAGGATACATGCGGTTATCCATTAGCTTATTAATCATGGCGATGGATTGGGTATAACCCCAGTATTTTTCAGGCGTTGGATTAAGCCAAACGGTTTTTTTCCAGTTATTAGTGACTCGTTTTAACCACACCTGCCCTGCTTCTTGGTTGAAGTGTTCAACACTGCCGCCAGCTACAGCCACTTCATAAGGCGACATGGAAGCATCACCGACAAAAATAACCTTGTAGTCTGGGCCGTATTTATGAAGTAAATCCATAACGGGAATGCGCTCATTAAAGCGGCGGTTGTTGTCTTTCCAAACCGATTCATACAGGCAGTTATGAAAATAGAAGTGTTCTAGGTGTTTAAACTCGGTGCGACAAGCGGTAAATAACTCTTCTAGCATTTCTATGTGGTCATCCATAGAGCCGCCCACGTCTAGTAAGAGTAAAACTTTGACTGAGTTGTGTTTTTCGCGCACCATTTTTAAATCTAAATAACCGGCATTACGGGCGGTTGCTTTAATAGTGCCATCTAGATCGAGTTCTTCAGCTGCACCAGTACGGGCAAATTGGCGTAGGCGTTTTAAGGCTACTTGAATATTACGATTACCTAGGCTGAGCGAATCATCAAAGTTTTTAAACTCGCGCTTTTCCCACACTTTAGCGGCGCTGCGGTTTCTTGATTGGCCGCCAACCCTTATGCCTTCAGGGTGATAACCACCGTGACCAAAGGGCGAAGTGCCGCCTGTGCCGACCCATTTATTGCCACCCGCATGGCGTTCTTTTTGTTCTTCTAGGCGCTTTTTAAACTCTTCCATCAGTTTTTCTAAGCTGCCTAGGCTTTGAATTTTCTTGCGGTCTTCTTCGCTTAAAAACTTTTCAAAGGTTTGCCTTAGCCAATCATCAGGAATCACTTTTTCTAGTAATTCATCTAGGCTGCCGATGCCTTTAAAATAACTGGAAAAGGCTAGGTCAAAACGGTCGTAATATTTTTCGTCTTTAACTAGGCAGGTACGCGCCAAAAGGTAAAAGTCATCAATTTCGGCAAAGGCTAGATCGGCTTGTAAGCCACGAATTAAATCTAATAGCTCGCGCGGTGTAGCGGGTACACCGGCTGCTCTTACTTCTTCAAAAAAATCAATTAGCATAGGTTATCTAATCACTTTATTTATTCTGGCGACGCATCATAAAAGTGAGGCGTTCTAGCAAGCTGGCATCCTGTTCGTTTTTAACCAAAGCACCACTAAAGGGCGGCACGCTGCTGCTGCTATTCTTGCTTAGCAACTCATTACGAGCTAGCTCATCGGCCATTAATAACTTCATCCAATCGACTAACTCTGAAGTGCTGGGCTTTTTCTTTAGGCCGGCCACATCACGCAAATCATAAAAAACTTCTAAGGCTTTTTGGATAAGTTCTTGCTGAATATTAGGGAAATGCACATCCACTATTTGCTGCATAGTGTCTCTGTCTGGGAAGCGAATGTAGTGGAAGAAACAACGGCGCAAGAAGGCATCGGGCAGTTCTTTTTCGTTATTCGAAGTAATAATAACAAGGGGGCGCTGGCTGGCTTTAATGGTTTGTTGCGTTTCATACACATAGAATTCCATGCGATCTAGTTCTAGCAATAGGTCGTTAGGAAATTCTATATCGGCTTTATCGACTTCATCAATCAGTAAAACGGAAGGGCGATCACTGGTGAAGGCTTCCCACAGTTTACCCGGCACTATGTAGTTACTAATGTCGTGTACTTTATCGGTGCCTAGCTGAGAATCACGCAGGCGAGACACGGCATCGTATTCATACAAGCCTTGCTGGGCTTTGGTGGTTGATTTTACGTGCCAAGTAATTAACGGCATATCTAAAGCAGCAGCAACTTCTTCGGCTAACAAGGTTTTACCTGTGCCGGGTTCGCCTTTAATAAGTAAGGGGCGTTCTAGGGCAATAGCAGCATTCACAGCCAACTGTAATTCTTCAGTGGCAACGTAATTTTTAGTTCCAGTAAATTTCATGGCGCTCTCTTTTCAAACGAGGGTGACTTAAATTCTTGATTTAAACATCGAGTTTAAATTCTAGGTAGGGTGTGACTGTGTCGGGTAGTGATCAGCTCACCACTTTCAAATACGGCGAGTTCACCTGGCTGCATAACATTCCAAGTTTCATCTAGGGTTAGAGGCTCGGTTGCTATAACGCTAACAACGTCTTTGGGTGTAGTACAGGCAGCAAAATCTATTTTTAGTTCCGTATCTTTTAACTCTGCTGGGCCAAAAGGCGCACGGCGCGTTAGGTGTGCAAGCTTGGTGGAGCAGTAGGCATAAAGGTGTTGGCTGTCTGAAATTAACAGGTTAAAAACACCCAGTTCACGCAGCTTTTCACAGCTAGCATGAATCAAGTGTTCTAGTACTTCTTGGTTTTCAGGCGGTTGCGGAAAAGCCTGACGAATTTCACCCATTAACCAGCAAAAAGCCCATTCGCTGTCGGTTTGGCCTGTAGGCTTGTAATAAGTTAGGGGTAGGTGGTCTTTAAAACCTGCTAGCTGGCCGTTATGTGCATAGCACCAATGCCGCCCCCAGAGTTCCCTAGAAAAAGGGTGAGTATTACCTAAGCTGACACCACCCACATTCGCTTGGCGAATATGGCTAATAACAATGCGGCTTTTAATGGGGTAATCCATCAGCATACGAGCGACAGGTGAATCTATGGATGGAAAAGGGTCTTTAAATTCCCTATAGCCTTCTTGTTCGTAGAAGGCGACCCCCCAACCATCGCGGTGGGGGCCGGTTGCGCCCCCACGTTGTAAAAAGCCGGCCATACTAAAGGTTATATCGGTAGGTACATTGGCACTCATACCTAGTAGTTCACACATGCAGCCTAGCCCTTATTAAACCAAAATTAACGCTTATTATCGTCGAAATCATCATCATTATCATCTAAACCATCCAGATCATCTAAATCATCACTTTCATCAAACCCACCCAATTCATCGTCTAATGAATCGTCTAAACTAAGCAGCGGCTCGTCTTCATTGGCTGCGTTTTGATGGGCTTTACGCTTATTAATAAAGCTACGGTACATAAAGAAAGCAACTAAAAACAGGACAATATTAGCCACACCTAAAGAAATATAGATCCAAGGCATGCGTGGATCATCCCAGCTTTCAATTGGGTCAAATAGGCTAGATTCGTCTTGAGTTAGTGTTTCTTCTGTTGCTGCTAACTCTTCGGCTAGGGGTTCAACCAATATTTCACTTTCAGCAAAAGGTGTTACAACAGGCAGCACAGGCGCAGGTATAACTTGTGGCACAGGGTTAGGCACTAGTGTAGGAATGGCTGGCTGCTGCACCAGTTGCTTAATTCCATTTTTAGTGGCTAGGGTAAGCTCTGGCAGTTCAATTCTTACGGGGGTATTATTTTTTCTAGTTTGCACCAACACTTTAATTGTTTGTTCAACGCTGCGGTCTAATGAAGATAAATCAACCTTCCATTCACCATCACCTCGATATTCTGCCGTTAAACTTCGGCCATTAGCACTAATCAAATAACTGACATCGGCTGGCTTTAAATCAGGGTGTTGGGCGCGTAAAATAACCCTAGGGCTGCTGCCGTCATCGGGCAGTTGTAAACTGGCAGCCACCACGTCTTGGACATTAAAACTGTGCGTTATTTGGCGCAAAAAAGTATGCCCATCTACTTCAACTTTCAGTGTTTGTTCGCCCAAGACTGGAAAGTTTTCTAAGGTTACTTGGTAATGTGGCTTATCAGCAGCTAAAGGCAAAGCATAACTACCCAGCAACTCTAAGCCTTTTTGATGGGTGGCTTTGGCAGTTAATAGGTTTAAAAATTCACGGCGGTTAATTAGTCGGTCTTCTTCAGTAAACCAAGCCTCCACTGTTTTTGGATAGCCACGGTAAATAGTGGGTGGCAGGCTAGTGGAATGCAGGCGAATATCGGAAATAACCGTGACACGATTATCTGGGTGTTCTGGTGTTTCTATGTACCACTTGCCAGCCAAAGGGGACTTAACCGTTACTAGAGTGTAACGGCCATTATCATGCCAGCGCACTTTAGGGTCGTTGGATGTTCTGGTAAAGGTTACACCCTTAGGGTCATGCAAAGTAACAACCGCACCCTCACTATGAAAAGCTAGTAGGGTAAATTCATCAATGGTTGGGTCAATTAAAAAGCGGTTATCTTGTAACGGCACTTCTTCACTGGGCGCTAAACGATTAATAATTTGTAGCAACAAGGGCATTAAGTCTTTAGCTTCGTAGGCTATGGCATGTAAACCACCGGTACGCTGCGCCATAGTTGCCATTAAATCGTGGTCGGCTTCATCAGATAAAGACAAGGTGTGGATGATGTAACCAGCCTTAGCCAGCTTTGGAATTAATGTGCGTAACAGGTGATCGCGTGACTTTTGGTTTTCAGCTTCACGCCCTTTGGCATTATTTTTTTCAGAAATATCAACCAAACCATCCGAAAGCAATATTAGGTGTTTTTGAGATTTATTAGCGCCACCATCAAGGTTTAAACTGACCCTTTCTATGGCATTTTCAATGTCGGTAAACAGTGCAGTTGAGTTAATTTTTTTAGCCTGATTACGTGCATTATTACGCCAAGCTTCATTAACCAAACCATAGGGTACTAGGCCATTAGTGTAGGTTCCAAAAGTCCAAATACCGGCTTTACTTTCTGCTGGCAATAAGTCGATCAGCAAATTAGTAGCAGGAATGCGTAGGTTGTTAGGGTCCGTTCTTTTCATGCTGCCCGATATATCGACCAATAGGCGTACATCAGGTTGTGCTGCAAAAACTTTAGTGATGGACAAGCATCCGATTATTAACACTAACACCAATAGTTTTTGTACAGTTTTGCGTCCAAACATGCTTTTCTCCACAACCAATTATTCATCCCTGCTTAGCTAACGCCAGCAAGCGGTGTTTTACACACCCGACTCGGCAAGACGGCGGCCACGTTCAGTTAAGTGCCAACGCAAACCCCAGTTTGAATTAACCTTGCCTGTTAAACCTTTAGTCATCAAGATATTTAACGACTTAATAACGTCACTATCAGCCAATTCTAAATCTTTTAATAGACTGTCTTGGGTACGGAAAATATAGCGGCCTGTGCCTAAAGCTTTTAATACTTGCGTAGCAGCAACATCAAGGTTATCAAGCAGTTCCGTTTCTTCTTCGCGCACCAGTTCCATTTCTGTTTCAGTTTCAATCAAGGGCAATAATGAAAGCTGTAACTGTTTAACCTGCACGCGTAAGTCTTCAACTTCAAGCTTAGCTATGTCTGCTGCTTGCAAGGTGCGGTCTAGCTTATTAGTTACAACCACGCGTGAAGCAATGGCTGCAATTAAGCACAAGCCGGTGTAAATAAGCAGCTGGCCAGGGTCGTTTTGGCTTTGATCTACAATGCTGCTACCCACCAAATCAAGTAACACTGGCACTAAAAATGCGGCGCCCACACCCACCACCACACAGCGCACCATTCCTGTTGTATCTCGGTTATTTTGGTTCAACAGGTAAAAGTTAACCAAACCACCAAACACCCCAGCCACCAACATAACAAAGGTAAGTATTAAAACGAATCCGACCATAACGCAATTTTCCTATTGAGTTGCTTAATTGAGTTGCTTAAAGGTTTAATTAGCTTCTACATCTGTATTTACTGCTGCTTTTTGTGCTGCCAAACTAAGTTGCCGCGCCCTCAGCCACCCCAACATTAGGGCTAGTGGCCAAACTAAAATTAAAGCGGCTACTAGAGGTGCAATCTTAGCAAGTACTTCATTCACAGGTAAATGAGATAACAAATCGATTACTAAAACAATAAACGCAGGTGCTATTGCCGTGCTATTCACATCTGCAGGTATTAATAAAATTGCCAACTGACTTAAAAAAACACCCAGCCTTAATGTAAAAGGCAGCCTAAACAGTAGCTTCCAGCTAGCCAACACTAAAAAAGCTGAACTTAAAAAGTAGGCCAGCCAGCTAAGCGCAATGAGATTATCCATAGGTTGCCTTAATTAAGCTTCGTTCTAAAAGGTTAATACTAGTGGCCAAAGCGGCAGAAGAAAAGCTACAAGGTGTAACGTTTTTTTCTATTCTTGCTAGTCTATCCAATGAATAATGCGTTCTTCTATATCTTTACCTTGCATAGCATCTTCAGATATCACCTGCCCTCGAATACTTATGCCTAGTGCGTGCATAGTATCGCTATTGCCTGTAAACAAGGGGTGCCATAAGGGCAAGGGTTTATTTTCATTACGCAACCGGTAAGCACAGCTAGAAGGTAAGAGTGCATAAACAGCCTCACCTTCTTCACGAATCGACATGCAATCAGGCACGTAGTTAATCCGATCTTGGTAATGCTTACAACGGCAAGTTTTTAAATCGAGTAGTTTACAAGCGACGTCTGTGTAATAAAGCTCATCATTTTCTTCGTCTTGTAATTTGTGTAAACAACAACGGCCACAGCCATCACACAAGGCTTCCCATTCAGCATCTGTCAGCTGGCTTAGTGGTAGTTCCCAAAATTTAGGGCGAAATTCAGACCTAACTTTATCGGCCATTAATAGCGTGCCTCGGTAGGGGCGCGATAAAGATCGAGTAGGTATTCTTCACGAACGGGTGGCATCTGCAAGTAGAACCCTTGAATCATTAATTGTTTACAAATTTTACCGGCATCTGCACGCGCCAGCTTTTTTTCAGGCGTTAAAAAAAATGTAAATACGGGCTGAGGCTTACCAAAAATTGCCAAAAGTTCTTCTGGCACTGCTTTTAGACCGCGTTTTTTATCAATATAAAGGTACATTTCATCTTTAACGCTAGAACGATAAACTTCAGTTAAAACTCTCATTGCATCCCACCCTCTGCAAGCAATTGTTTCATAAGCGTTTCTAAAGCATCACGCCGCCAAGTAGGCCAGTTTTCAGGCACTTCAGGCAATTGCTTTTGGGTTAAAGCTTGCAGCCAATCATCCATTTGTTTACGCCTTGCTAAAAGTTCCGTTGGCACTTCTAGCTTGCTTGCTAGGTTAGCCATCGCTTTTTTAAGCTGCTTGCGTGCTGCCTTATATTCAGGCCCCATTGGTGAGGAAAGTGGCGTTGGTAATAGCTGTTTGGGTATACTTAACGCCTGTTTAACTTCATAAATAACTTCTTTACCGTAACGCTTTACCCAACCTGGGGCTAACTCTGTTAGTTCAACAAAATCACTCTGACTTTGTGGCTGCTTTTCTGCCAAGAGTTGTAGCTGTAGATCACTGGCAACACGGTTGCGTGGTTTATCAACCTGACGCGCACGGTCATCGCGCCAGCGAGCCAAGTGCTGCAGCACCGCAAGCTGCCTTGCATTCAAACGCCACGCTTGTTTACACCTTTGCCAAGCATCTTGTGGGTGGTCTTCCATTGCTTCTTCAAGCAACCAGCGGCTTTCTTCAACTAATATTTCTAGCTGGCCTTTTTCTAATAGCTTGTTTTTTAACTGATGCCAAATGGGCAACAAAAACTCGACATCTTGTGCCGCATACAGCTGTTGTGATTCAGTTAAAGGCCGCTGTAACCAGTCGGAACGAGTTTCGCCCTTGTCTAGCAAAATGCCTAAATACTTTTCGACCATGCGCTGATAGCCCATAGCAGAATCGCCTTCAGCTAGGCTAACGGCGAGTTGCGTATCAACCAGCGGGTTAGGTAATACGCCCAACCAATGCTGCAACATTTCTAAGTCTTCAGAACAACTATGAAATATTTTTAAAGGGCCAGAGACCAAAAGGTTAAGTAAGCATTCAGGACGACCCAAAGCCAGCACATCTAATAAATAACAGGCTTTACCATCGCCGACCTGCAAAAGTGCCGGGCGAGGAAAAAAGGTGTCGGTACGAATAAACTCAGTGTCCATCGCTAGTTCATCTAAGGTTTGCCAGCTAGCACACAGTTCTTCTAGGTGTTGTAAATTATCAACCCAGATACGGTCAAAACTCATCCGTTGGTTTCCTTAACGGAAGCAAAACCCTGACGACCTGAAAAAGCTCGTGACAGAGTGCCGCCATCCAGATATTCAAGCTCACCACCCAAGGGAATGCCCTGAGCTAAATGAGTAATTTTAAGTGGCAAGGAAGACAGCAGCTCGACTAAATACTGGGCTGTGGTCTCCCCTTCTAAAGTGGGGTTAGTCGCTAAAATAACTTCTTCAACTGGTTCGTTCTGCAACTTTTCAACCAGTTCATTAAAGCCCAAATCATCTGGGCCAATGCCCGCCAAAGGCGATAGGTGGCCTAGTAGTACAAAATAACGGCCATCATAAACACCGCTTTGTTCCAGCGCCAGCATATCGGCAGGGGTTTCTACAACGCAAAGCACCGTGTTATTGCGCCGTCCACTACTACAAATGCGGCAGATTTCTTGTTCGGTTAAGGTGCGGCAGCTAGAACAATGGCCCACTTGTTCCATGCTACGTTGCAGCACACTGGCTAGGCGATTACCGCCAGCACGGTTTCTTTCTAAAAGGTGCAAAGCCATACGCTGGGCATTTTTAGGCCCAACACCTGGAAGGCAACGCAAGGCTTGAATAAGCTCTTCTATTAAAGGGCTAAATTGCATGACTTAAAAAGGCATCTTAAAGCCAGGAGGTAAAGGCATACCTGCCGTTAGCTCGGCCATTTTGTCTTTACTTACCTGCTCAACCTTGCGCACAGCATCATTCACTGCAGCGGCTAATAAGTCTTCAAGAATTTCTTTTTCTTCTTGCATTAGGCTGTCATCAATTTCAACTTTACGAACATCGTGACGGCCTGTCATAGTAATTTTTACTAGGCCCGCACCCGATTCGCCCACCGCAGTCGCATTGGCTGCTTCTTCTTGCATTTGTTGCATCTTACCTTGCATTTCTTGAGCTTGCTTCATTAGCTTGCCCATATCGCCCATACCTTTAAACATGCTTTTCTCCTAACAACTATTTAATTAATGGAGTGTATTTTTTTCTAGCCAAGCTGCAGGTACAACACTTTCTACATCAAGCTTGGCCTGAAAAATTTGTTGTAATACTTGTATATGAGGGTGTTCTTGTAAAGACTCAAGGGTAGTAGCAAGCAGCTGATCTTTAAGTCTTTCACGCCTTACTGAAATATTGTCTAGTGGTAAAGGGTCTCTAGCTTCAAAGGTTAGCTGTAAGTTTTCTTTAAATAATGCTTCTAACTGGCTTTGTAAATCTGCTTTTAAATCGTCTTTAATAAAAGCTAAAGCCTGTGCTGGCGCTGCAAAATTTAAACTTTGCCCTTGGCGACCCAATAAACAGAGGTTACGAATTTGTGTGCCTGCCCAACCCTGTAAGTTTAATGCATCGAATACTTCTAGCCAGTCTTCATTCGTTTGCAGCTGGGTTGCTGAACCTTGTTGAATGGCTGGAATTACTTCAGCAGGAACCTTTTCGGCTGGAATCTCTATTGCTGAAGGCTCTATTACTGAAGGCACTGTCGCTGCAATAGCCACTTGCATAGGTTTAGGCTCGTTTAGTTGCAAAGCTTCCGCAACTAAAGGTGCTACGGGTGTTAATGACTGCCCCTGAATAACTGGTTCGGCTGGGTTGCTTGCCAGCGCCTGAGTGATAGGCGTAACTGGCTTAGCTTCTGCTGGTGTAGCTTCTATTAAATTAGCTTCAGGGGCTTGGGTCTTTGGGCTGAGTGGCTGCTCAGGTAATTCTGGAATGCCCTGTGGACGAAAAGCCAGCATCCGCAACAAAGTCATTTCCAGGCCAGTGCGAGGGTCGGGTGCTAGGGGTAAATCACGGCGACCTTCAATGGCTAACTGATAATACAGCTGCACTTCTTCAGCAGGCAAACTGGCAGCTAAGGCGATTAACTCGTCTCGGTTGAGCTGATCTTCAGGTAAAGCTTCAGGCACCACCTGCGCTAACGTTAAGCGGTGCAATAAACTGGCAAGGTCTTGCAATACAGCGGCAAAATCTGGCGCTTGTTCAGCAAGGGTTCCAACCACGGCCATTAGCTGAGCAGGGTCGTGGCTAACTAGCGCACGCAATAAGCCTAGTAAATGCTGGTGATCTAACACGCCCAACATAGTGGCCACTTGGTCAACCGCCAAATTACCCTGCCCAAAAGCAATGGCTTGGTCGGTTAAACTAAGCGCATCACGCATTGAACCATCGGCAGCACGGCCTAACAGCCATAACGAAGCCTCATCAAAGCCCACTTTTTCTTCAGCTAACAAAAAGCGCAGGTGCTCAACAACCCGTTCAGGCGGCATGTTTTTCAGCTGAAATTGTAAGCAGCGTGACAAAACCGTGGCAGGTAATTTTTGTGGATCAGTGGTGGCTAGTAAGAATTTTACGTGCGGTGGCGGTTCTTCCAAGGTTTTCAACAGCGCATTAAAACTGTGCGTTGAAAGCATGTGCACTTCGTCAATTAAGTAAACCTTAAAGCGCCCTTGGCTGGGTGCATACTGCACGTTATCTAATAACTCGCGCGTGTCTTCAACCTTGGTACGGCTGGCCGCATCCACTTCAATTAAATCGACAAAACGCCCAGTGTCTATTGCCTCACAGGTGGAACAAACCCCACAAGGTTCACTGGTTACGCCTGTTTCGCAGTTAAGGCATTTGGCTAAAATGCGTGCCAAGGTGGTTTTACCGACACCCCGGGTGCCAGTAAATAAATAAGCATGGTGTAGGCGATCCGTATCTAGCGCATTAATTAATGCACGACTGACATGATCTTGCCCCACCAACTGATGAAAATTTTTCGGACGCCATTTTCGCGCTAAAACTTGATAGCCCATAAGCTTGTTACCGCAGCCGCTGAAAGAAAATTAATCCTGTAAGGATAACATGAAGCAACAAAAGAAGGATAACTCCTACAACAACCACTCAATAGGTAACCAGCCCACCACTTTTAAACCCACACCCCGCCAAAAACTAATGCCGGGTTCTTTAGTTAAAGCCGGTGTAGCTGCATTGCTTGGGTCAACCCAAACCAATTGGCCGTCGTCTTGTTTAACCTGCCAAGCGGTGCCGTTTAACCCTTGATCAAAGGTGGCATGAAGGCCGCTGGCCATACGTTCGCTGTCAATCAGCAAGCCCATTTCCGTATTTAAGCGTGCCGAACGTGGGTCAAAATTAAAAGAGCCCACAAAAATACGCTTACGATCTACGGCAAAGGTTTTGGCGTGCAAGCTAGCACCTGAAGAACCAAAAGGGCCTAGTTTGCTATTAACCTCGTCACCGCCTTCCACTTGGCGACGCAGTTCAAAAAGCTCGATACCACCGGCCAGCATTTTTTTGCGCCTTTTGGCATAACCTGCATGAACTGGCAGTACATCGGTGGCTTCAAGCGAGTTGGTTAGCATTCTTACTTGTACGCCTTGGTTTTGTAGGGCAGTAAATGCCTCAACGCCTTCTTTACCCGGTACAAAATAAGGTGAAACGCCATCAAACTGGCTTTCTATTGTGCCCACCGCTTTAAACAAAATGCCGCCTAACAATTTTTCTCTAGGCAAAGCGCCCTGCCCTTTTTTGGGGCTGTCGCTAACCAGTTTTACCTTGGTCCATTCCATTTCTAAATTGCCAGCCGCCAGCTTGCTCACCATTTCGGTTTGCTCTAATACTTGCCGGTATTCAATCATTTGTTCTGTCTGGCTGTAACAGGCGATTTTGTCGCTAACACTTGCGCCCTTGCTTGGATTTTTTTTACTAAGCGGGGCAACAATTAAGCTAGCAGGGTAGGCAGAAGGGCTATTCCAATAACCATCAAAGTCTTGTGAAATGGCCGGTACTACCTTGCCAGCAACCAGTACGTCTAAATCAACAAACAAGGGCGTTTGGCCGGTGCTAAAATATTCATCGCCCACATTGCGGCCACCTAGCACACTGGCTAGGCCATCTACCGTGAAGCTTTTGTTGTGCATACGGCGGTTTAGGCGAAAAAAATCGAAGGTGAAAGAAAGCAGTTTAAAACGGCGCAAAGGATAAGGATTCCATAAGCGTACTTCAACATTGGGGTGCGCTTGTAAGGCTGCAATGTCAGGATCTAAGCCAGAAGTACCGTGATCATCTAATAAAAGGCGTATTTTCACGCCTCTATCTGCCGCTTGCTTTAATCTATCTAACAACAAATAGCCGGTAAGGTCGGCACGCCAAATGTAATATTGGGTGTCTATTGAAGTGGTTGCCGCATCGGCTAACAGCATGCGCGCAGCAAAAGCATCGGCACCCTTGGCCAAAGGTACCACGCCGGTTAAATCAGGATGGTCGGCCATCATTGCTGTAATAGCCGTTGCTAACTGCCCTTCTTTGGCGGGGGGTAAAGCGGTTGAAGGTTCGCCTGTATTTTTTGGCAAGGAAAAGCTACACCCAGCAATAAGAATGGATAACACTAGCACCAATAACACCAAGCTAGGCAAGGTTAGGTAGCGTAGCTTGATAAAAAAATGATTCATAAATACCCTAAAAAAACCCCATCCTTGGGGTTGGTTGCTTATTACTTAGCAGCAGCATCCTTGGCAATAATATCTTTCCATTTGGCAGGGCCTAAATCATGGATAGAATCACCTCGAACATCGACAGCCACAGTAACCGGCATGTCTTCTACATCAAATTCGTAGATAGCTTCCATACCCAAGTCTTCAAACGCCAGTACCTTGGCATGTTTAATGGCCTGAGCTACTAAATAAGCTGCGCCACCTACGGCCATTAAATAAACCGCTTGGTTATCGCGAATGGCATCAATACCAATCGGGCCACGTTCAGACTTACCTATCATGCCTAGCAAGCCAGTTTTTTCTAATACGGTACGGGTAAATTTATCCATACGCGTTGCCGTTGTAGGGCCGGCGGGTCCAACCACTTCATCACGGACTGGGTCGACTGGGCCAACGTAGTAGATAAACTTGCCGTTTAAATCCACCGGTAATTCTTCACCGTTATTGATCATATCAACCATGCGCTTGTGTGCCGCATCACGGCCAGTCAGCATTTTACCTGACAGTAAAACCACATCACCGGGTTTTAAGTCTTTAACGTCTTCGCGGGTAATAGTATTTAGGTTAATACGTTTAACATCGGCACCGGCTTCACGAGTCACTTCTGGCCAGTCTTCAAGCTTAGGCACGTCTAATACCGCAGGGCCTGAACCGTCTAACACAAAGTGGGTATGACGGGTTGCTGCACAGTTAGGAATAATCGCCACCGGCTTATTAGCCGCATGGGTTGGGTAGTCTTTCACTTTAACGTCTAACACGGTTGTTAAGCCGCCCAAACCTTGTGCACCAATGCCTAGCTGGTTAATTTTGTCGAATAGCTCTAAGCGTAACTCTTCAGAACGGTTGCTTGCGCCACGCTTTTGCAAGTCTTGAATATCAATCGACTCAAGTAACGATTCTTTAGCCAGCAACATGGCTTTTTCAGCCGTGCCGCCAATACCAATGCCTAGCATTCCTGGTGGACACCAGCCAGCGCCCATTAAAGGAATTTGCTCTAGTACCCAATCAGCAACGCTGTCGGAAGGATTAAGCATAGCAAAGCGCGACTTGGCTTCTGAGCCGCCGCCCTTGGCTGCTACGTGTACTCCCACTTGATTACCTGGCACTAATTTAACGTGAATAATGGCGGGTGTGTTGTCTTTGGTGTTAGTGCGCTTGCCGTCTGGGTCAGCCAAAACTGAAGCACGCAAGACGTTGTCTGGAAGCAGGTAAGCTTTACGCACACCTTCGTTGACCATGTCTTCAACACTCATGGTGGCATCATCCCAACGCACATTCATACCGACTTCTAAAAACACGGTTACTATGCCGGTATCTTGGCAAATAGGGCGATGGCCCATAGCGCACATGCGTGAGTTAATTAGAATTTGCGCCATGGCATCTTTAGCGGCGGGTGACTCTTCACGTTCGTAAGCTTGGTTTAAAGAATCAATAAAATCTTTAGGGTGATAATAAGAAATGAACTGTAGAGCATCAGCAACACTCTGAATCAGGTCGTCTTGGCGAATAGTCGTCATAAGGTAGGGTCCTCTTCATCATCTAATTTTGTTGCGAGCAAGTATAACACCGCTCTGAATACTGACCAGCCGCCAAAGGTCGAAAAGCGGATTAGGTTATCTTTATAGCCTTCATTCCTGTAAACTTGCGCCTCTTATCCTGCCCTATGCAGGTCATTCTTTATTCTTTTTGTAAGTTACCGAGATTTCTCCCCACATGAGTTTTTCCGCTCTGGGCCTAAGCGCCCCGATTCTTGACGCTCTTAAAGAGCAGGGCTATACCAGCCCAACCCCTATTCAAGCCCAAGCCATTCCAGCCATTATGGCCGGTCAAGATGTGATGGCTGCTGCTCAAACAGGTACAGGTAAAACGGCTGGTTTTACACTGCCCATTTTAGAACGCCTAGCGGCTGGTAAGCCTGCTGGTGCGAATCAAGCGCGTGCATTAATTTTAACGCCGACCCGCGAACTTGCTGCTCAGGTGGCTGAAAGTGTTGCCACCTATAGTAAAGGCATGAAGCTTAGTTCGACGGTGGTGTTTGGTGGTGTAAAAATTAACCCACAAATGATGAAGCTGCGCCGTGGCGTTGATATTTTAGTTGCCACGCCAGGCCGTTTAATGGATTTATACAACCAAAACGCCGTGAAATTCTCTGATCTTGAAGTGCTGGTGTTGGATGAAGCCGACCGTATGCTAGACATGGGCTTTATTCACGACATTAAAAAGATTTTAAAAATTCTGCCAGCTAAGCGCCAAAATCTACTTTTCTCTGCTACTTTTTCTAACGACATTCGTAAGCTAGCCAGAGGCTTAGTCAACAATCCCGTTGAAATTTCGGTTAGCCCACCCAATGCCGCTGCGCCTAGCGTAGTACAAAAAGTGTATAAAATTGAAAAAGCCCAAAAACCGGCTTTGTTAGTGCAGCTAATTAAAGACAACAACTGGTTTCAGGTGTTGGTTTTCACTAAAACTAAGCACGGTGCTAATAAGCTGACTCAACAAATTGAAGCCTCTGGCTTTAAAGCAGCGGCCATTCATGGTAATAAAAGCCAAGGCGCAAGAACCAAAGCGTTAGCTGGCTTTAAAGACGGCAGTGTACAAATTCTAGTGGCGACTGATATAGCCGCGCGTGGTTTAGACATAGACCAACTGCCGCAAGTGGTGAACTATGAATTGCCCAATGTGGCAGAAGATTATGTGCACCGCATTGGGCGTACAGGCCGTGCCGGTTCTACTGGCCATGCCATTTCTTTGGTGTCAGAAGATGAAATAAAGTTGTTGCGGGGTATTGAACGCTTAATTAAGAAAACACTGGACGTTGAAACACTGCCAGCATTTAATGCTTTACCTAAAGCGCCAGCACGCACGCCATCTAATTCAGCACCGGCAGGGCAAAAGCCTGCACCTAGAAAACCTAGAGCTAGAAGGCCTGCACCTAA
>JAAYGA010000002.1 GCA_012727935.1 Pseudomonadaceae bacterium
CATCAAGGAGACGAAACTGTGCATTATGATGACCTGAAACGGCACCTGCTAAGCGCTGACTTAGCTCATCATCAAATTCATTGGGTGGTGCCTTCCTAAGTACTTCTGCTACCGCTTGTATAACAGCGTTTAGCTCATCAACGTCCTGTTGAATAAAATGCGAATTAATTGAACGCTCGACCACCCAGCCAAAAGCAAATAACACACAAGTAATAACAGCGCCAATGGTAACGGTTAGGTGTAAAGCTAAAGATGCAGGTTTTCTTGCCACAAAATAAACCTCACTAAAAAGCCACTCAATATAACTGATTCAGTGGCTAGCTCACATTACAAAAATGTAATGATTCAGTCATCTAGCCGACAGTTGGGATCTCTACAATTAGTTTAACTTCTAAAAACTAGTCAAATAGAGAAAGCAAAATGGCGATGAGCTTAAAAAAAGTAGCAACACTAGCGGGAGTGTCTGGCGTTTTAATACTCGGGATCAGTGTATTAGTTGGTGGGTTCTCTTTAGGCTTTAAGTCCTCTTATATTGATCCTTCTAACCAAAAACTAGTGACAAAAGGTAAGCAGGTTTATGAGGCTAACTGTGCATCTTGCCATGGTAGAAGACTAGAAGGAGAGCCCAATTGGCAGTTACGTAAAGCTAACGGTCGCCTACCTGCTCCGCCACACGATGAAACGGGCCACACTTGGCATCATCCAGATTCAATGCTATTTGATATTACCAAAAATGGCTTAGTGCCTGGAGTCACCGCACCACCTGGTTATACAAGTGATATGCCAGCCTACAAAAACTTGCTGAGTGATGATGAAATACGCGCAAGCCTTGCCTATATAAAAAGCCACTGGCCAAAGCAGGCCTTAGCTAGACAGAAAGCTATCACTCAGCGGCAGTAGTAAGCAGAAAAGCTGTATTTTCAGGTCAAGTATTTGAAGAACTACAGGCTGTTGCACTAGCAAGTTAAGTTTAGGATATAAAAATACGTCTACTAGAATAGATAGGCATTGATCACTAACGCAACTCTTTGATTATAGAGTATTTTTAAAGATTGGTGGTAATAGCACAGAGGGTTGATTTGCGTTATTGGGCGTAGGCTTGTCTTTTAAGAACAAACCTAGTGTAAAAGAATTGAGAGTATTTGAATCCGTAATAAATTGGAGAGTACTGTCATGATGGACGGGAATATGTTTTTTAATACTATGTGGGTTGGACATTGGCTATGGATGTTGGTCATTGCCATTATTGTCATAATACCTACTTGGCGAATTAGTCAGCGCGCTGGTTATCCTGGCTGGATAGGAGTTCTGGTTATAATACCGATGGTGAACCTAGCATTCTTATACTTCATTGCATTTTCGAATTGGCCAGCAGACAAAGCAAAATCAGGAGTGCAAAATGAGTGAACATAAGCACGATCAAGGTAAGCATCACTCTGAACATGCAGTAAAAGACCCAGTCTGCGGGATGTCTGTAGACCCTCATACGGCAGAGTATCGCAGTCAACATGCTGGCAAAACTTGGTATTTCTGCTCTTCCCGATGCCAGTCAAAGTTTGAAGAGGCTCCAGAGAAGCACCTTGATAAGGCGCAAGTGCCCGCGGAGCCGGTTGCCCCCGGCACTATGTACACTTGCCCAATGCACCCAGAGATCCGTCAATTAGGGTTTGGTGATTGCCCAATTTGTGGTATGGGTCTGGAGCCGGAGCAAGTGAGCCTCGACGATGGCCCGTCGGCAGAGCTTACCGATATGACGCGTCGGTTCTGGGTTGGCCTAGTTCTAGCGCTCCCCGTATTTCTGCTTGAAATGGGAGGCCACTTTACCGGCCTTGATCAAATCGTATCGCCACAAGTTTCCAACTGGCTTCAATTGGTACTGGCGACACCTGTGGTTGTCTGGTGTGGTTGGCCCTTGTGTGTCTGGGGTTCGTGCGTCAAGCAAAACTTAATGCATCTTGCAGGGTGTCAGTCCCTGTCGGGTAAGGTGTAACTGACCACTAGTATCGAGTGTTGCGCCTATTGCGGAGCCGGTTTTTCGAAGTAAACGGGGAAGTCCACCGCTATCAACAGCAAGATGAATTTTTGTCGAATTGCCGCTTCGACTTTTTCCTATGGCTTCGTCTGTGCTACTTGCAGCTCCACAGCTTTCCTGGTGAGCCTTCACGATACTACCATCAATAAAGAGCCATTCAGGGTCATTATCAGAGGAGATACTTTGAAACAGTTTTTGAAGTAACCAGGCTGATGGATCCCCCACAAATTGCTTGCCCATATTATCCACACCCTATCAGATCGTCCGGTGACCAGCACCACTGAGATGTCCACTGCAAAATTTGCTTAAGCCCTCGCTGATCATACACCTACCTATATTCAGCTTTTGCTCTTTACAGAGCAGTATCCCAAGGGAGCACAGAGCGAGTATTCGTTTATTTTTAACGGTATTAGTCTGATAACGCCGTAGTAAGCCTACTTTCTCACTATCACTGTAAGCAGATAATGAAACCAGTTAGCCAGTAAGCCAGTGCGGCCAAGAGGCAGGGGATTCTGCACTCCAGTGCTTTGAGCGTTACTTCCGCTCTTCGCTCAAAGTGCAGAGAGTCTGTGTGCCATTAGCAGACATTTAAACCTTGAATGAACTTTAAGGTGACAATATTTCCAGGAAATTTTTTCGCTACTGCTTAAACGACCTTTAATTTCTAATTCTATCAGAGACGAGCGAACACCAAGCTTTATTGCTAAATAACTATTCGAAAAAATAGAACAGTCAAGGAAGGGAATTCAATGCTATTTCGCGGAAAAATCCCACTATAGGTTTAGCTGAGCACATCTCAATTATGCAGAGAATCTAATCCTCACCATAAACTCATTAGCAGCTTCTTCAATTTGATATTGCCATTGCAAGCGATCACAAATGCGCTCAATGATAACAAGTCCGTAACCATAGCCTGAACCAGCTGAGTCCTCTCGAATATCGTTTCTGATCGTTAACTCTTGCTCTGTTAAATTTATCTGCACCTGAGTTTTGGCGTAGCTAAACGCGTTCTTTAGCAGATTATTAAGTAACACAATCACAAAGCTTTGTGGTGCAATCACAACAGCAGGCGTAGTTTGTACTTCAGAATCCAATGTACTGGCCACAAATAACTTGCGTGTCGTTTGTAGTTGCTGCACGAGTAAGGCATCCAAAGGTAGCTGACTGTAATGGTGACTGTCCATTTGCTCTTTACCCAGCAGCAAAAAAGTATCTGTTAACAAGCTTATATCGGCGCATGCTTGAGTGATCCGCTGACTTGCTTTGTTTGCCAATGAATTCTCCAACTGCAGTTGCGTAAGAATTTCCGCTGAACCTTGCAACACCATTAATGGCGTGCGAATTTCATGAGCCGCAAAACGACTAAATTCTTGCTCACGTCGGAAAAAATTTGCGATGCGTTTTTTACTGTCTGCAAGTGCCTGCTCAATCGCCGCGAGCTCCTGATAATCGGCTTCAACCATAAAATCGGGTTGATCTGGCGGCATTAATCGAATTTTCCCCATCACTTTTTGTAATGGTAGTGCTATTTGCCTAACCTGATAAAGACCAAAAACAAGTGTTAAAACAATAATTAGAATACCCAGCGACAAGGTAAAAAGATGTAATTTGCTCTCATACTCGTCAAGGTAATCATCTGCATCATCTTTAAAAACAACATAAAACAATCCCTCACCAGAGGGATCGGGCCTAACGAGAAAATGCTTGTCTTCTGGTCCAAGATGATGCTCATAGAACCCTGGCGTAGTATAGGATTTCAACCAATTTGGCCGGTAAGAATCTGAAAAATAGATATCAAATTCATAGTGGTTTGGCACACTATTGCGATGACCATAAGCCTTATAATCCTGCTCAAACATCGCAGCTTCTGATTCGAGCCAGTGATGTAAGCTGATTAGCTCCAACTGATCCTCTGAAATTACAACTACCAGCCAGAATAACAATATAAAGATGGTTCCCATTGAACCAGTAAGCAGGATGAGTTTGTGAAAAAGTTTGGTTTTTTTAGGTTCTGACAAGGCGATACCCCTGACCATGAACAGTTTCCAGCATTGGCTTAGCGAAGCCTTTATCTAAGGTATTGCGCAAAGCATAGATATGACTACGTAATACATCACTGTCCGGCGCCTGGCCTTGCCAGACGGTATCGAACAGCTGCTCGCGGCTAACCACGGCCGGATAATGGCTCATCAGTAATTTTAGGATCTCACTTTGAATTTTACTCAACTTTAAAACTTTGCCTGCGCGCACTACATGGTGGGTGGCGAGATCAAAGTTAAGCTCCCCCACTTGCAGTAAATTCACATCCTGGCGTAAACCCCGTTTAGCGAGCGCTTCAAGACGTACTAATAGCTCTTCCATAGCAAAAGGCTTGACCAGATAATCATCACCGCCAGCGGCAAAAGCGGCGAGTTTGTCGTCCAGTGTATCGCGGGCTGTTAAGAAAAGGATTGGGGTATTAATATGCAATTGGTGCCGTAATTTGTTTACGGTCTGGATACCATCCAGCTTTGGCATCATGATATCCATAATAATGATATCAAAACGTTGTTGCTGCAACATCGTTAAAGCCGCTTCGCCATGATACGCACAATCTACCTGGTGCCCTTTAAACTCCAGAAAGTCGCAAAGCGTTTCCATAATCTGTTGGTTGTCTTCCACTACCAAAATTTTCATAGCAAGCGGCCTTGGCTTATTTTTTGATGACAGTTAAGCGTTTTACATCAATTTCCGGAGACTCCAGGAAATCCTTTTCTACTTCTCCTTCAATTTGGATCAAATCTTTGTCATCAAATGGCTGTGGCGGAAACACATCCTGGTCTATCTCCACCCTAATCTGATTTTTGCCATCACTAAACAAATATTTATCACTGCTTACTTTCTTAACCAGATAACCTTGTAATTTCACCAGATCATCATCAACGGGTTTATCTAAAATTTGTGCGAGATCGGTTTTAACTAAATGCCCCGGACCAGTATATTGAGCAATGCTGCTAAAGCTCAGCCCGCTCAGTACCATAACCAAAACACCATACTTTAAAATACGCATATTCAGCTCCTGATTAGAAACGATAAGCCAAACCAGCATAGGCCGCTGTACTATCGGCCAGACTGCTATTGCTATATTGAACACCGACAATGGCATCTACTTGGTGCCAGATGCTGTAATGTAAGCTCAAACTTCCTGCAAAGCCTAGTTTACTGTCACTGGCATTGCCTTGTTCAAGATATTGATCCGCGGCATCTTCATTATCCAGTTTATAACCATAATCAAAATCTGCATCATGGTAGACCAGACCTGCACCCGCCTTAAGCGTCAGTTTATTTGCCAATGAATAGAAATAGGTAAGTTGTAAATCGAGTTGGCCAACTTTAAACTCAGCATCCCACTCTTCGTCTTGCAGTGCAGAAACAGTAACCTCTTTGCCTGCTTCAAGTGAAAAATCGCTGTAACCAATTTCCATACCAAAGTTATTTGCAAGGCGATAACCCGCAAACAGCCTCACCCCTGTTCCCGCATCATCGGCTGCCAAATCCAGGCTTTCACCGCCGACTTGAACTTGTTGATAGTCTTTAACGCCAATATTGGCATTTTGATACTGTAATGCCGCACCAACATAGCCGTCGGCCAGCACGGATGAACTAAACAGGCTAATTAATGCAATAAAAGATTTATTCATAGTGAAGCTCCTCAGTGATAACTGCCTATAGTTAATCAAAGTAAGCGTGAAGAATTCGTGAAGAGCAACTAAATAACTGTGGTTAGGGATAGAGCAGAAACAAAAAAGCCCCAGTTTATGGGACTTGTAAGGCTGGTTTAGACCGAACTAGATTAGAAGTGGGAAATAATCTCTGATAGGGTTACGAGGTGTATTACCTTGCCTTGGTTCTTACCAGCAAACTTGTATAAGTATGTTTCTGCATTAGTTCTAATAGCTCATCAAACTTATAGGCATTTTCGCTGTTTGCTAGGTTTTCGTGAGCATATTCAAAACGGCTTGTATCTAAGGGTTGGGGTGTTAGAAAAGCCACGTACAGGTCGTGAGTGTCCTGGCCTTCATAAAGTAGGCCTGCTTCAAATTCTGTTTGGTTTTCAACGGGTGGTAGCTGCATACCTGCTTGGTATTTCACCGAGGGCTGTAATAGGGTAACTATGCCATTTTCGTAAACATTCAAAAGTGTTACATAACCTTGGCTAGTAGGATAAGTAGCATTAACCTTAAGGCTGAAACCTTCGCCTTCTCTAAATAGTTTTTTAGGTGCTAAAAGGCTAATATTTTTGTTTAAGCTACTAATAAAAAGCTCTTCAAACTCACCAGACTTTAGAATAAATAACTGTTGATTATTAGCTAAGTACCAAGCTTGATTTTGCCTAATTAAACGAAAATCTTTTTTACAATCTAATGCCGTGTTGAGCTTATAAAATAAAGGCGTTTTGGCTAAATAGGTGTTTTGCTTTTCGGCTTGGCAGGTATCAAGTGGCAGTCTTTCTTTAACACGCTGCGCAAAGTCTAGGTTTTTAAAACTAAGTGCAACAAAAAACACGCCATCTTGCTGCGATTGTTTAAGGGTTGTTAAGTTTTGCAGTGCTAGTTGACTGGTAATTTTTAGCTTAGCTTCACTTTTACTCACTTCATCTGTGCTTACTCTTTCAAAGCTAGAATCAACTTTTGAAACCAGTGTTTGCGCTATCATTTCTTTAGCGATAGCACGTGCTTCGGCAAGGCTTTTACCTTCGCCTAATCCCAGTACTTCATAAGAGGCAAGGGGAAGCAGACCTTCATTTATATACCATTCTGGATAGTAGTTTGAATGGTTAGGCTGCGACTGGCAGGCAGCTAAATATAGCCCTAAGGTAATAAATAAAAAAGCTTTTAAAGTTTTCATAGACCTAGCTTAATATTGCCATCAAACACTGGCACCTGTTCGTAACTGACACCCATTTGGTAAGATTTTTCTTGCACATTTAACTTAACGTAGTTATGCAGTTTTTCTATGTCTGTGTTGTTATCAATTAAGCCTCGCATTAAGTAATAAGAAAATAGACGGTTAGATTTCTGTTCATACATATTGGAATACTCTAAATCACTGCCAGCAGTAAGAATAACCATTTTGTCTTTATCAAAAGTCACGCTTTTAGGTTTTAGGCGTGTTGCCGCTACGCCTTTAAAGAGTGCGGTATTGTCTGCACCACCACTAAAGCAGCTATCAATAAAACCAACAACCTTGCTAGCTTTAGAGTCGCTTAATTGCCGATAAAAATTTTGTAATTGAAAGCGTTGGTCGTCACCTACATATTCTGGGCTCATATCTTGTGCCAACATATAAGGCGTATTGTTTTGTTTAGCAACTGGCACACCATGCCCACTGTAATAAACATAAACTGTGTCGCCTTGTTTTACGCGGCTTAACATTTCTCTTAGGTGGTGGTTAATTCTTGCCGCAGTAGCGCCTTGGTTGAGTAGAAAACGCGTGTTACTTTCTGGCACACCCAAGCGTTTTTGAGCTACTTCTTTAAAGCGTTTGGCACTGTTAGCAGAATAAACCACAGGGTCGGTAAATTCGTAGTTTTCAATAGCCACTATAAACAGCCATTTTTTATTATCCAGCTTGGCTGGTTTAGCTTTTTTTAAGTACTTGTCTAAATCATCAACACCACCAACTTTTTGTTCTAGTTGCGCTATTTGGGCTTCTAAGGCATTTCTTTGACGAAAAAGATCCGCTTCTTTTTGATTGTTTAGTTTTTGATTGGCTGCTGACTGCTCTAACTCATATTTTATTTTTTGTAGGCGGGCAATTTCTGGGTCTTTGGAATAGTTAATCGTTCCGAGTGAATAAGCGCCTTCACTGATACTTAACGAGCTACTTAACAAAGGTGTTTTAGGAAGTTGAAGTTTTTCGCCACCTAAAGCAACACTAAAGTTCTCAGCTTTAAAATTAACGTCGGTGAGCCTTGCAATGTAATCCAATCGGCCATTTTTAACTTCGATACCTTTAAGCACAAGGTTGTCGTTGGCAAAGTTGAAAGTTACTTTCACCTTGGCTTTGGCTAAGTTTTTATCAAAATCTTCTGCTTGGTTAATAGGTACATCAATAGCTACCAACTCATTAAAACCACCTTTACTGGCTTTGACTTGGGCAAAAAAACGCTCAGTTTCAGAATCGTATTTAGGGTTGCTAGCAAGGTAAGGCGTACCATAAACCTTTACATAAGCCCTTTGCATGGCTTCACTGGTTATTTCATCTAACTTTTTATAACGCCTAGCGACTTCATTATTATAATTATCGGTTAGGCGTTTAACTTCTTGGTTATAAGCGGTTACTTCTTTTGCATATTGTTTAGCTAAAGAATCTAAGAGTTTTTCTCTTTTCTTTTTTTCATTAGCAACACGCTTATCAAAATC
>JAAYGA010000270.1 GCA_012727935.1 Pseudomonadaceae bacterium
GATTACCATCACTTAATTTAAAACCAAACTTTTCTTGTAGAGCCGCATTTAAAGTTTCAATGTCTGGATAAGAGGCATTAGGTAACATATCTTGTCCTGTTACCGAATCTTTTAACACCAAGTTTTCGCCCTGCTTGGTAAGCAAAAACTCATTAGTTGGTAATCTATTAAGGTTACTAGAATCTATCCACACACCGGCAGGTGCAGTGCGTTCAATACCTGAAATTCTATCTAGCTGGAACTCTTTAGTATTAATGTTTTTAAATATATCACCACCCTGATTGCCATCAAGATCAATCCCTGCACGGTGTTGATTATTAGCTTCGCCTGCAAAAACAATGGCTATACGCCCCATTTCATTTAAAGCTGGGTCTAGGGTTTCTGAACGGTAACGCATGATGCCGCCCATTTCACCGCCAGTAATTTCATTGGTAACGTTCATTTCGCCACCATGTTTGTCCATCATAAACACTTCATAGCGACCTTTATCATTACTACCCGGTGTTGCTTCTAGCTTATTAATACTTTCACCAAATACTAGTGGAATACCATTACCAATAGAAACATTCACACTAAGACTATCTTGCACTTGAACTTGCACATCAACAATTTCACTTAATTGGCGCAATAACTCATCACGCTTATCAAGCAGGTCATTGGGTGGCTGGCTATTATTGCCAGCATAAACAGCAACTTCTTTATTTATTTGGCTAACGCCTGTGCTTAGCTCATTAACTTTTGCGGTGTAGGTTCTTACTTGGGTATTTAAGTTAACAACCTGATCTGCTAAACGTGCATTGGCGGTTTTAAAACGCTGGCTAACACTATCAACTTGGCTAAACACTAGCTGACGCGCAGGCTTAGAAAGGGGGTCGTTAGCTGCCGATTGCATTCCTTCAAAAAAACCATTCAAAGCAGTGCCAAGTGCCGAGTTTTCATTCGACAAAAGGTTGTCTAGTTCACTGGCATTGCGTAAATAAGCTTGATTGTCTTTTAGGCTGCTGGTGTCTACACGCACTTGGTTAATCGTGTATTGGTCAACAATGCGCTCTATAGTTTGGGTTCGTGCGCCTGAACCCATATAACCAGCATTAGTACTCATGGCAGAATTCGTTATTTGTACTGCCCGCTGGCGTGAAAAACCGGGTGTATCAATGTTGCTGATATTGTGTCCAGTAACAGAAATATTATTGCGGCTAGTGCGTAAGCCTGACAAACCTATACCAAGCAAATCTGACATAATCTTACCCTTCCGTTGTGCTCTTCTTTTTTACAATTTTATTTATTAACAGGTGTTGCAAGGCTTTCAAGAGCCTTACTTAGCGTGCCACCGTCCATAATATTCATAACTTTGTGTGCATAGCGTGGGTCGGTAGCGTAACCGGCCTGCTGTAAGCCTTTAGCAAAAGCTTGTGGGTCAGCTACTTTTTCTAAGGCTTGTTGATAACGTGGGTTGCTGCTTAAAAAGTTAACGTAATCATCCATCGACTGTTCTAATGATTCATAGGCTCTAAACGGCCAGCGTTCTTGTTGTGGCTGGCCATTACGAAACTCTAACGTTTGCACTTCTGCTGATTCACCCTGCCACCGCTTATCTGCTTTAATGTTAAATAGATTAAAGCTGCTTGAACCATCTTCGCGTGGAATCATAAACTTACCCCAGCCGGTTTCTAAAGCCGTTTGTGCCACCATTAGCTTAGGGTCTACGCCTAGGCGCGCAGCGGCTTTTTCTGCTAGTGGGTAAATGTGTTTTACAAATTCTTCAGGTGTTGCAAAATAAGCACGCTTATCTTTGCTGACTGGTAAACCAGTAATTTCTAAGGGTTTACGACTCGTTACATCACCAGCAGCAGCCATAGGTGGGCGTTGTGCTGCTTGCATGGCTTGCGCTGCTGCTTGGCGGTCTTGCTCGGTGTTATTCACAGCGGCAGCTAAAGGTGCTTGTGAAAAACGCAGACGGCGACTAGACAACTGTTGCATAACGTCTTCGGTTAATAATTGTGCGTCTCGGCGTACACCTTCAGACACTTCTTGGGCTGGCTCTTTGGGTGCTTTACTTAGCTGGTTAACTAACACATCAGCCAAACCTAGCCCCTTACCACTATTTGATTGGCTCATGGCAACTGAAAACTGCTCATCCAACATGCCTTGAAAAAATGACATTTCTTTCGATTTTAAAAGGGTTTCTTCGCCACCAATTAGCTCATCGGCTTCACGGGCACTTTTTAAAATCATTTGAATAAACAAAGCTTCAAACTTACGCGCAACCTCTTTAAGGGCTTCTGGGTCTTCTTCAACAGCACCTTTTTTTAACTCACGCAAACCTTGGAAGTCATGGTAAGCATTTTGAGCTTTGGAGTAATTGCCAGTGCTAGCGGTTGTTTTATCACCAATCATTTTTTCATCCTTAAATAACAATAAGCTGGGCATTTAAAGCACCCGCTTGTTTTAAGGCTTCTAGAATTGCCATTAAATCACCCGGTGCAGCACCTACTTGGTTAACAGCGCGTACTATTTCATCAAGAGTAACGCCTGCATCAAACTTAAACATGTGGTTATTGTCTTGCTGAATATTCACTTGGGTGTTTTGCTGTACTGCGGTTTCGCCTTCACCAAAAGCATTGGGTTGCACCACTTCAGGTGCTTCAGCAATAGTAACGGTTAAACTGCCATGAGTGACTGCAGCAGGTGAAACACGCACATTTTGACCAATGACTATGGTGCCGGTGCGTGAGTTAATAATCACTTTTGCGGCGGCCTCGGCAGTGGCTACTTCTAGGTTTTCTAGTACTGATAAAAAAGCCACTCGCTGACTAGTATCACGTGGCGCGCGAATTCTAATTGAAACAGGATCAAGTGCATGAGCAACATTTGGGCCCATCAAACCATTAATGGTTTCTTCAATGCGGCGCGCAGTAGTGAAATCGGGGTAATGCAGATTAAAAGTTAAAGAATCACTATCGCCAAAAAAGTTAGCCACTTCACGCTCAACCATTGCGCCGTTGGGAATGCGTCCCACACTAGGCACGTTAACCGTTATTCTGGAACCATCGGCACCACCAGCACCAAAACCACCCACCACTAAGCTACCTTGTGCTACTGCATAAACATTACTGTCGGCACCACGCAGCGGTGTCATCAATAAAGTGCCGCCCCGTAAACTTTCCGCATTACCAATTGAAGAAACCGTAATGTCGATACTTTGACCCGGCTTAGCAAAGGGGGGCAGTTCAGCACTAACTGTTACTGCAGCAACGTTTTTAGATTTAGGATTAACCCCAGGCGGCAGGGTGATACCAAACTGGTTCATCATGTTGGCGAAGGTTTGGTTAGTAAAAGGCGCATTGTCGCCGGTGCCATCTAGCCCCACAACTAGGCCATAACCAATCAGCTGGTTACTGCGTACACCTTCTACGGTGGTAATGTCTTTTAAGCGGCTAGTTTGTGCCTGCAATACAAATGACAGGCTTAATAGAAATAAAAAACACACCGCTGAACGGGCTTGGCTAGCGAACTTCATTCAATGCACCTTAAGTATTACAGCGGCCACCAGCCACTGTTAAAGAAACGAGCTAACCAGCCTTGACGATTCGAATTAGCCAGATCACCTGTGCCGCTATAAGTTAAACGCGCATCGGCTAGCAGGGTAGAACTAATCGAGTTATCGGGGCGAATATCTTCAGGTCTGGCAATGCCTGAAACGCGCACATATTCATCGCCCTGATTAAGGGTTAGCCACTTTTCACCACGCACTAACAAATTACCATTTGGGTAAACGTCATGTACTGTAACAGTAATATTGCCTAGCAGACTATTGCTTTGGTCGGCACTGGCGTCGCCTTTAAAGTTACGGTCAGAGTTCATACCCAAACCCATATTGATAGGCGATTCGCGGCCAGCAATGGTTGGGTTGGCTAAAGAAACATTGGAGTTACTTTTAATGTCTGAAGTGGCCGATTTAGAAGAACGGGTGCGCTCTTCTAAATTAATCGTAATCACATCACCAACACGGTAGGCTTTGCGGTCGTTAAAAAGTGCTTTACTGTGGGCAGCTTGGTACAAAGACCCCCGCGTGGGCGGCGGTGGTTCCATACGGCTAGGCTGAACGGGCGCATAAACAGGATCATCTGGCTTAACATTTTTTTCGCCCGGCCCAGTGGCACAAGCAGTAAGCTGCATAGCCAACACTAGTACCAGCGATAAAGTAAAGAAACGCTTCATGTATTTGCTTCCCCGCAACATCTTTAGCTACTAGAGCGTCTGGTTTAGGTTACGCAACATCTCATCTGCTGCAGAAACAACTTTAGTATTCATTTCGTAAGCACGTTGAGTGGTAATCATATCAACCAACTCTTCAACGGCACTTACGTTAGAAAGTTCTAACATGCTTTGTTCAACGGCACCAAAACCATTTTCGCCACCAATGCCATCAAGGGGTGCGCCAGAACCGGCAGTTTCGGCATAAACGTTATTACCCATAGCCAACAAACCGGCAGGGTTAATAAAGTCAACGACTTCTACCTGACCTATTTCTTGGGCTTCATTATTTTGACCCGCCTGAGTAATGGTTACCGTACCATCGCGGCCAATGGTAATGGAGTTAGTATCATCAGGAATAACGATTTCAGGCTCTAAAGGAAAGCCATTCGAGTTAACAATACGGCCGTCTGAATCTAGGTGAAATTGGCCATTACGCGTGTAAGACACTTCACCATCGGGCATTAATAAACGGAAAAAACCACGCCCATTAATGGCCATATCAAGTGGCTGGCTAGTAACTTCTAAGCCGCCTTCAGTAAACTGGCGCTGGGTTGCTGTTACACGCACACCCGTGCCTAGCTGTAAGCCTGTTGGTAATTCTGTGTCGCCACCATTTTGTGCGCCGGGCATTTTTTGTGCTTGGTAAAGTAAATCTTCAAAAATAGCGCGGTTACGCTTAAAACCTACGGTATTCACGTTAGCTAGGTTGTTAGCAATAGTGGACATTTTCACGTCCATCGCATTTAAGCCTGTTTTACCTGTCCAGAGTGCTGGATGCATAACTTAAACCCCTTTCTAAAATTCTTTTTCTAAAGTTCTTTTTTTGAAATTCTTTTTTAACATATTTTATTTCATGAAGGGCTATAAAACCTAGCCGCGCAGAATGCTACCAGCTGAAGCACCAATTTCATCCACTGTCTTCATCATTTTTACGTTCATTTCATATTGGCGTGAAAGGGATAAGAGCGTTGTTAGCTCGTTTACCGCATTCACATTACTGGTTTCAATAACGCCAGATTCAACACCAACAAGGGGGTCTGCAGGTAAATCACCATCAAAATTACGTGGGCGCATTAAACCGTCGAGGCCTTTTTCCATGGTAACACCCATAGTTTTAGCACTAACCAACTTAATTTGATCAACCAATTCAA
Source organism: Pseudomonadaceae bacterium (assembly GCA_012727935.1). GTDB lineage: Bacteria > Pseudomonadota > Gammaproteobacteria > Pseudomonadales > Halomonadaceae > Marinospirillum. The sequence continues at coordinate 5,412 of JAAYGA010000270.1, forward strand.
CATCGCCACCCGGGTCATTGATACTAATACCGCCGTCACGGTTAATGTGAAAATGCTGGCCTTGAGGTAGAACGATAGGTCCACCGTTGCCGATAACCGGCAAACCGTTGCCGGTACGCAGCATCCCCGTTGGATCAATGTTTAAATCGCCACGGCGAGTATAAGCTTCTCCACCGTTAGGCGCTTGCACAGCTATCCAGCCTTCGCCTTGCACTGCAATGTCTAATGGCTTGCCTGTGTGATCGTAACTGCCCGATTGAACATCGGTGGCAGGGCGTTCAGTCAGGGCATAAACACGGCTAGGGTGATGCTCACCAAAAACTGGCATGGCGCGTGCCTGTTCAAAATCGGCACGAAAACCTGTGGTATTAACGTTAGCTAAGTTATTGGAACGTGCTGTCTGGGCCATCATATTGTGCTTAGCGCCAGTCATTGCGATAAAAAGAGCTTTATCCATGGGTAACTCCGAATGCTTAATTACTCAGTAGGATGCAAAGTTTATGCCATAAACCACAAAAGCGCACCTAGGTGCGCTTTTTAATAATGACAAGAAAACTTAACGCAGATTAATAATTGTCTGGGTTATGGTGTCTTGGGTTTGAATGGTTTTAGCATTGGCTTGGTAGTTACGCTGACCAATAATCATTTTTACCAGTTCTTCAGCTAAGTCAACGTTAGACTCTTCTAAAGCGCCACCAATAATAGCACCTGTAACACCTAAATCGGCTGTATTTGCAATGGCATCACCCGACTCTGACGTTTCTAACCAAGCAGTCGAACCATTGGGTTTTAATCCTTCAGGGTTTCTAAACGTAATTACTGGCACCTGACCAACATCACGAATTTGGCCATTACTGTAACGGCCTAAAATTGTCCCCTTAGCATCAACCTCAAGGCCCGCTAGGCTACCAGCCGTATAACCATTTTGGTATTGAGACTGGGCAGAATAGGAAGCGCCGTATTGTGTGGTGCCACCAAGGTTATAAGTAACCTGATTATTGCCTGCATTACCACCTTCAGCATTACCTAAAAAAGCACCATCTAAAGCAATGGTCGGCAGTGTAATGGTGAACTCGTTAGGGTTAGCCCCTTCTTCTAAAGCCGCACCCACAGGCTTACCTTCAGGGCTAACAGTGGTTGTATAACCATTGTTATGGCCTGTTAAACGGCCTTGTGTATTAAAAACTAACGTTGCTTGTGCCATAGTTGCATCAGGAGCAGGGTTGCCAAGGTAAGCACCTAAGCTACCTGCTGCATGGCCTGGAATTGCTGGAATTTCTGCGGCGGCTGGAAGTGTTGTAATCTGAGCAGCTAAGTCCCAGTTTTTAGCCGTTAGTGGCGCACCCGCAACACTAAGCTGCTGACCATTATTACCATAAAAATTACCATCAAAAGCATTCACAACAGCCCAAGTATTGCCATTAACGCCTTCATCAAGAGCGCCAGCTTCGTTACTAGAAGGCACCTTAATGAAGTACTGGGTTAACTCATGTTCTTTACCCAAGCTATCAAAAACACTGGTACGGTTAGCATCGCTGTAAGTGGTACGGTTATTTGGGTTGAATGCGGCCAAACTTAATGCCGGTTTACGTGAATCAAGATTAAATTCAACGTCTATTTTAGTGGTTGATTTAGATTCCAAACTTGCCTGACTTAACTTTATATCTTGTGGCGCACCAGCAATAATAACGCCTTCTTCATCGGCGTTATAACCCTGCAAACGCTTACCCGTGTTATTAACAACATAACCTTCTTTATCTAAATCAAAATAACCAGCACGGGTATATTCTTTTTGGCCATTATGAGAAATCATAAAGTAACCATTACCATCAATAGCCATATCCAGCGCACGGTCAGTATGATCAATACTACCTTGTGAGTGCTGCTGAGAAATGCGCTCAACCAACACACCCGAACCCGGTTTGTTTTTTCCAGAACCAAGAATGGACGAGGTATACATATCACCAAATTCAGCACGGGATTGTTTAAACCCTTTAGTACTAGCGTTAGCAACGTTATTACCTGTAACACTTAAGTCCATTTGTGCAGCACGCAAACCTAAAAGACCTGTATTAAAACTCATTGTTAAACACTCCGCCTGAAATTAGTTAATTACTTTGACATCACGCAAGGGAACAGGCTTTTCTACGCCACTGAGGTTTAATAATATTTCACCGCGCACACCCGAGTTAAGCGATACGCTAGTTACGTGCTGAGAAAGGTACATATCAACACCTTCGTGCTGGCCACCTTTGCTTGCAAAAGCACGGAACTGGTAAGCACCTGGGGGGAAGGGTTCGCCGTCTGTATCTAGGCCGTTCCACTCAAAAGATACTTCCCCAGCAGGCCGCTGCCCTAAAGAAATGTCACCTAAATATTCACCACCGCCAGAATAAACAGCCACATAAACATCAGGTGAAGAGTCTTTTAAATCAACCGTGCCATTCACTGCCTTGCCTTCTTTTAGCTCGGTCCATTCACTTTGTACTTGCACCGAACGCCCCACTAAAGTGGAAGCTTGCAAGGCTTGAGTAGACTGTAAGTTGGTCGCAAACTGACCAACAGTGCTATTCAAATTACTAATGCCTTCAAGTGAAGAAAACTGCGCCATTTGGGCAATAAACTCACCGTTATCAGTCGGCTCTAGTGGGTCTTGGTGTTCTAGTTGAGCAATGAGTAGGCGCATAAATTCATCTTTACCTAACTCGCCCCTTTTACCGGCCTTTTCAGCTTCACGCTGCTGGTTTTGCACCTGCAGGTTTTGGTAAAAATCTGTTTTTTCAATACTCATGGTCTTTTCTCTATATTCGCAATTGCCACTAAGGCCACAGCAGCGGCAAATTTTTGCCCTACTGATTAAGTTCTACGCTTAACCGCCCTGACCTAAAGTCAGAACACGCTGCATCATTTGTTTGGTAGTGTTCATTACTTCAACGTTAGTTTGAAAAGAACGTGAAGCCGACATCATGTCGGTCATTTCTTCCACCACATTCACGTTAGGGTAAAAAACATAACCCTCTTCGTTGGCCATAGGGTGATTAGGCTCGTAACGCATCTGTAATTCTTGGTTGCTTTCAACTATGCCCAACACCTGCACACCTTCACCAGCCACATCGCGCGGGTTAAAGCTGGTGGTAGGGTTTTGGTAGCCATATTCGTCGCTAATGCCTTGCTTGTAACGCTCTAACATAGGTGCAAAAACTGGCTTACGGGCACGGTAAGTTTCATCAACGGAGGAGCTGACACTTTGCGCGTTAGCCATGTTGGAAGCAGTGGTGTTAAGGCGCACGGTTTGTGCGTTCATGCCACTTCCAGCAATATCAAAAATTTTATTCAAAGACATAATTTAGCTCCCTATTAACCCTGTTCTCTCATGGCTTTCATTAAGCCTTTGAATTTACTGTCTAAAAAAGTAAAACTACTTTGAAAGTCCATCGAGTTCTTAGCAAACTCAGCCTGTTCAATGTTGGTTTCTACTGTGTTACCGTCAATTGAAGGCTGGTGTGGTGTACGAAACTTTAACGACTGATCCATAACAATAGCAGCGGCAGGAATGTGCCGTTGGCTGGTACGATTAAGATCCATGCGCTGGCGGTTTTCATATTCGCCCTTTAAAATGCCTTTAAAATCTAGGTCGCGCGCTTTGTAACCCGGTGTATCGCTGTTAGCTAGGTTATTAGCCAGAATTTCTGAACGCTTACTCCGCACATTAAGCGCGTCTGGATGTAAACCTAGGGCATTTTTGAAGTTAATCGACATAGTTATTCTCCGCTGCTTTGCTTTTATACATACAATTTTAATGCCAAGTTTAAATTTTCCTTAAAAATCAATAGGTAACAATAAACTAAAGCTTAATCTGTATAAAATATAAGTGTTAAAAAAGTATTTATTCCATCAGGTGTTAAAAAGCGGCAAGTCGCTGCCGCTTCTTTCTTAGAGCTTATTTAAAATGAACCCTAGTGCCAAAATTCTAACCCAACTGCTTAATCTTTTAGAAGAACGCCTAAAACAAACTGGCCAGTGGCAGGCTAGGCAGCCAGAAGCTGCGGCTTTTAACAGTGCTACACCTTTTTGTGTAGACACCATGAAGTTAGAGCAGTGGTTGCGTTATGTTTTTTTACCCAGAATGCGGGCTTTAATTGATGCAGGTAAAGGCTTACCAGCTAGCTGTGCAATTACAGAACAAATTGAAATGGTGTTTACTAACAATGAAAAAGCTAAGGTTATGGAAGTAACTCTAGCCATAGACCAGTTGCTTAGTGAACATAAAATGCCGCCTATCCGCTTATTAAAACAGGTTTAATCTATGCCCTTGTCTGGCTTAACACCCTGAAACTCGAAGCGCGGCACCTGTTCGCCTGCCACTTCCACTGTGTCTGTAAACATGGTTAATGGCCTTACCCACCAATTGTCGTCGGCATAACATTGGCGGTAAATTACCAACCATTCTTCGGTTTCACTGTGCTGAGCAAGCCTTAGCACTTCATATTCTGCGCCCTTGTAGTGGCGATAAATTCCCCGATGCAATTCGGTAGGCGGTGTTGCTTTAAGGTTATTAGTCATCATTAGGGCGCTACCTTGTTAGCTTCTTGTTTAGTAAGGTCTGCCGTGGTGCGGTTAAAAGTATAAGAAACCACCTTGCCCTGCTTGTTATAGCGAACAACTAGATCGCTGGTTTGTGCATTAGAAAAAACACCATAACGGTAATGGGCATAGGTCCACGTTTGTTGTCCACTTTCTAAACCTGTGCGCCAAGGGTTGCCAAACATGGTTTGAATGTCTGTTTTAGACGTTTCACCTAGAACAATGTCGGTAACCTTGTGTTCGGCATAGGGCTTGCCAACCGTTGCACAAGCTGTAAGCAGCCCAACAAGGGTGAGTGCTAGTAAAATAGTTTTAAAGTATCGCATAAAATTAACCTCTTATATTTAACGCCGGTTGTTTCATTATTGCATACCCAACAAGCTTAGCCCTAGTGTTGCTTTATTATAACTAGTTCTTGATTTACACCCATCAAGCTGACTTAATTCACCCTCTTTTTTGTAATTCTGACGGATTTAGACATGACCGAAGCGGTGTGGATTATCTTTGCTTTTGGCCTAGGCGCTGCTGTTAAAACCCTAGGCTTGCCCCCTTTAATTGGCTATTTAGCCGCTGGCTTTGCTATTTCTGCATCCAGCCAGTTCATTGGCCTACCTGCTGAAAGTGCCGCAGCACTGCAACACCTTGCCCACCTAGGTGTTTTGTTATTACTTTTTTACCGTGGGTCTAAAGCTTAAAGTTAAAAGCCTTGCTCGCCCAGAAGTGATAGGCGGTGGCTTAATTCACTTTATTATTTCCTGCGTTATTTTTACCCCCGGCATTTTTTACTTTATGGATGTTAGTGCTTATACAGCACTTATGTTGGCTGTTGCCCTGTCTTTTTCAAGCACGGTATTGGCCGCTAAAGTTTTGGAAGGCAAGCGTGAACTGCGCACTTTTCATGGCCGTGTTGCCATAGGTATTTTAGTTATCCAAGATTTAATTGCCCTGTTTGTTATGAGCCTAACCAGCGGTAGTGCGCCGTCTATGTGGGCGCTGGTGGTGTTTGGTATTCCACTCTTACGCCCTATTTTTTATAAACTGTTAGATTTTAGCGGCCAAGATGAACTGCTGGTGCTGCTAGGCTTATTGCTGGCGTTAGTGGTGGGCGGTTTTGGTTTTGAAAGCGTTGGCCTAAGTTCAGAGTTAGGCGCTTTGGCTTTTGGTGCTTTACTGGCTAATCACCCGCGTTCTTCCGAGCTTTCTAAAGCCTTATGGAGCATTAAAGAAGTTTTCTTAGTCGGCTTCTTTTTGCAAATAGGCATAGGCGGCCTACCTAATACTGAAGCAATTATTTTTGCGCTAGTCGTCACTTTATTACTGCCCATTAAAGGCATTTTGTTCTTCTTTTTACTCTTGGTATTTAAGTTACGCGCCCGCAGTGCTTTTTTAACCGGCTTAAGCCTAACCAACTTTAGTGAGTTTGGTTTAATTGTAGCCAGCCTTATTTTACCTGAATGGCTGGTTCCTTTAGCTTTAGCGGTTAGCCTGTCGTTTTTAATTTCCGCACCTTTATACAAGTCTGCCCAGCCTTTGTATGAAAAGCTTGCTCGCTACCTAGTGCCTTTTGAAAGAAAAGGTTTTCACCCCGATGAGCTGCCTTTAATAATAACCGAAGAAGTGCTTATCGTAGGCATGGGGCGTACAGGCACTGCTGCCTACTTATATTTAGAAGGCAAAGGCCATTCAATGGTGGGGATAGATTCTGACCCGATGAAAGTAGAAAACCTGTTAAAAGAAGGGTTTAACACAGTGTTTGCCGATGCAGAAGATCAGATGTTATGGCAACAGTTTAAA
>JAAYGA010000271.1 GCA_012727935.1 Pseudomonadaceae bacterium
GGCCGTTAAATTAAAGCTAGTTTTATTGATTATTTTATTATCTTTTATTGCTTTGGTTTATTTAATACCACAAACGGGAGTTAAAACCCGTATTTCCCAAGCTTTTTATGATGTTGAAATGTATTTTAGTGGTGAAAGTAAAAATACTTCAGTGGGGCTTCGTTTTGATATGTGGCAGGGTGCAATAAAGTTAATTATTGATAAACCTTTAACAGGCTGGGGTCGTGAGGGCTACCATGAAGGGATGCAGGCTTTAGCTAACCAAGGTGAAGTGACTGCTTTTGCTGTAGAGAACCATGCCCACAATGATTTTTTAGATAGCTTTGCTCGCCGTGGCTTATTAGGTTTATTAACCCTGCTGATGCTTTATCTAGTGCCTCTACATTTATTTTCTAACTATTTAGCTAGCCCCAATATGGAGTTAAGGGCTGTGGCGACGGCAGGCGCTTTATTACCCGTTGCATTTATAGACTTTGGCCTGTCACAAGCCTTCTTAGAGCACAACAGTGGTGTGATGATTTATGCTTTTTGGCTTGTTGTGCTCTGGGGTTGCTTACGGTCGGTTGAAAAGAAAGAAGCCGCTTAATAGCTAATTTCTATTGTGGTTTTATGTTCAGCTGCAAGGCTTTATTCACTTTTTTGAGTGCTTTGTTTAATCCATAAATCAGCATATTTTACAAAAGTAGAATGCGCTGAAAGGATGCTTAGCAAAAAACCTTGCTTGCCATCTAAAAAGCCTGCTTTTAAAAGGTACATCTTTAAGAAACAGCCAACACCATGAAGCACGCCTTGGCTTATGGATGATTTTTTACCTTTAAGTTGGCGTTGCTTTGCCCAAGCCGCAGCATAACCGGCTGATTTAACTAGGTAATGTTCTAAGTCTCGATAGGTGTAATGCAGTAGGTCGCCGGTAAGCTTCTTAGTTATAACACCTTTATCAACCCTTACTTTTTCGTGTACTAGTGCATCATTATAGCCAGTTAAGTGGGTAGGGTAGAGGCGTATTACTCGGTCTGGGTACCAGCCACAGTGGCGAATAAAGCGCCCAAAAACCCAAGATAAGCGTGGAATTGAATAGACAGTATTGGTGCTTGGGTTGGCTAATACTTTTTCTATGCTGGCTTTTAATTCAGGCGTTACGCGCTCATCGGCATCAATCCAAAATATCCAATCAGATTTAACGTAGCTTTGTGCTAGTTGGCGTTGTTTGCCAAAGCCGGGCCAGTCGGTATTAACATAAAAGCGAGCATTAGCAGCTAAGGCTAGTTGTTCGGTGTTGTCGGTGCTGCCTGAATCAAGCACAACAATTTCATCAGCCCAATCAAGGGTCGCTAAACAAGCGGCGAGATTAGCGGCTTCATTTTTAACTATGAGTACAGCTGTTAAAGTTGGGCGTGAATTCATTGCTCTTCCTTTTTTACTTACCACGAATGTTCCCAGCGGTTACTAACGCCTTCTTTTACTAGACGGGCTGGATTTCCTGCAGCAATGCAACCAGCAGGAACGTCTTGTGTAACAACTGCTTGAATGCCCACTATAGCATCATTACCAATTGTAACGCCTTTAAGAACAACCGCACTATCGGCTAGCCAAACCTTATTACCAATTTTTATATCTTGTGCAATATTAATTCTTACCTTGTCTTTTACTATATCGTGACCATCGGCACATAAAATGCGTACATTGCGCGATAAATTCACTTGTGAGCCAAGTATAAGTTTAGTGTCACGCTCTTTAACAGATAAGTAACAATCGTGCCCTAGTATGCTAGATGAGCCAATTTCTAAAAGGCAGTTTTCACCCACTATTTCTAAGTTAACGCCCCTAAGAATGGAATGCTCTGCTATATGTAAATGATTACCCTGACCTTTAATAGTAATGGTGCATTTTTTCATACGCACATTCTTGGCTAGGGTTACTTTATTACCTGCTGCAACGCGCCACTTATTAAAAATACGGCTTTTAAGGTTCATTTTTTTCTGCCATCGCTTTTTTTATTGTGTGGTAATGGTCTGCATCCCTATGAGCAAAAACTTTTGCAGGGTGCCCTCCTGCAATGCTTAATTCGGGTATATTTCCTGTTACTACACTGCCATATTGAATGACACAACCATCGCCTAGCTTTGTACCTGGAAGAAGGGTTACATTGTCTCCTATCCACACATTGTCACCTATTGAAACATTTTTTATAATAACGACCTTTTCTTCATAGGGCAGTGATTGAGAATGAATATCATGATTTGCTGTCATTATTCTTAGGTTATTACCACTATAAAAATTATTCCCTATAGAAACTTCACCCGCACCTTCAAATGAACCACCATTAAAGTTTACATTGCTACCAAGTGTTAGCTGGCAACCTACTCTTAATTTATGATTAACAACCAGAGGGCCGATTACGCTTTTTGATTTTTTTAAAACAATCGAGCGATAGTAAGTTTGTTTTAGTTTTCTTAAAATCCCCAAAATATAACCCCGGTATTTGTCAAACTAGTTATGCTGGTTTATTCCTTGCATACAAAAATAACTGCCTTCCTCTTTTTTGCTATGCATGGCTTTGAAGGCTTCTGTATGGTCAATTACTTCACGAAAGCTCCTTGAGTGGTAGAGGTGGAATATATTAGCGACGTTCTTAACTGATTTTATTTCACAGCCATAGGCTCTCATGCGCCAGTCTATGTCGGTATCATCACCCACGGCAGTTTCACCATAGCTTTCGTCATAGCCATTAATCGCTAGCATATCTTGTTTAAAACAGGAATAGTTACAGCCTAAAAGTGCGGTGGTCGATTTTCTATATTTTAGTATATTTTTGTAAAACCAGCCTTGGGGATTAAAGTAAAATCCTGATTCCGTGTGTTTTTCTATGGCATCTTTAGCAATTGAAAAGTATTTTTTAAGAAAGTTTTTTTCTAAATAGTAAGGGCTAAGTTGGTTAGCTCTTATTTTTTCAGAGTAGCTTGGGCCAAGGTTTACACGCCTGCCACTTAACACAGTTTTAGGTTTTGCAAGGCTGGCATGGGCTTCAATAAAGGTTGAATAGGGTAGGCAATCACCATCAATGAAAATAAGGTATTCGCCTGTACTGGCAATTATTCCATTATTCATTGAACGAGTTTTTTGAATGCCTTTATCTTCTTGGGTTGTGTGAACGACTGGAAAGCCTTGAATGCTTTTAACGTATTTTGCCATGGCAGGGTCTTGGCCATCTTCTGCTACAACTAGCTCGAAGTTTTTATAGGTTTGGTGGCCTAAAGCTTCAACAATAAGCGCCAAGGCTTGCACATCTTTGTAAACAGCAACGATTAAACTAACTTTCAAATTTATTGCTCCAATTGCCTTTCTAGGTATTTTTTGCTGTATTTTTTCTGTGTATTAACTACTAAATAAGTTCAGAATATAGACTTTTTGTTGTTTAAGAACAAGTTAGATGCCCTAAGTGGGGGGCGGTATTTAAGGGTTGCTTTATCGGTTCGAAGGCTTGAGGCATAATGACACACCTTTCAGCAATTAATTTACCCATAAAGCTAGGTTAGTTATTAATTTTGGATAGCAAATTTTGCAAAAAATACTGGTAGTTGGCCCTTCTTGGGTGGGGGATATGGTGATGGCGCAAAGCTTGTTTAAGCAGCTGTGCCGCCGTTTTCCTGAGTGTGAAATTCATGTGCTAGCCCCCGGTTGGTCTGAACCCATTTTAGCCCGCATGACAGAAGTGACTAAAACCTTAGTGCTTCCTTTTGGGCATGGTCAATTGGGTTTATCTGGGCGTTGGCAGCTAGGGCGAAGTTTAATAGCTGAAAACTTTACTCAAGCCATTGTTCTACCCCGTTCTTGGAAGTCTGCTTTGGTGCCTTTTGCAGCGAAAATTCCGCTGCGTACCGGTTTTTTAGGCGAGCAGCGTTATGGCTTATTGAATGATCGCCGCCACCTAGATAAAACATTGCTTGACCAAACAGTGAAGCGTTACACCGCTTTGGGTTTGCCTGCCAAGGCAGTTTTCAATTCTGAAGTTGTTAATTTCCCTAAGTTGGAAGTGAACCTTCAGCACCAGCAGGCGCTGTTTAAAAGCTTAGGTTTAAGTGATAAACCTGCCGTGGCTTTAATGCCGGGGGCTGAATATGGTCCAGCTAAGCAGTGGCCTTTGGCTTATTTTCGTGAACTAGCAGAAAAATTGGTTGCTGCGGGTAAACAGGTGTGGGTTTTAGGTGGCGCTAAAGACGCAGCAGCAGGTGCTGAAATTGCTGTTTATGGTTTGGCTGAGTTGCATAATTTGTGTGGTAAAACGCAGTTGGCTGATGTGGTCGATTTGTTAGCAGCAACCCAAGCGGCGGTAACTAATGACTCAGGTTTAATGCACGTTGCAGCAGCCGTTGGTACCCAAGTTCATGCTATTTACGGTTCTTCTTCGCCTGCTTATACCCCCCCTTTAACCAAGCAAGCCCAAGTTCATTATTTACAATTAGACTGTTCACCTTGTTTTAAGCGTACTTGCCCTTTGGGGCATACGCATTGTTTAAAGCAAATTACAGTTAAACAGCTTTTAGATGGCTTGCTTTAAAATACTAGATGCTAAAAGCAAATTAAAGGCGAATCATTAATGACTGAAATTATTCAGAGGGCTGTCGTTCACGTTTGTATGTCTAAAGGGTGGGGTGGCTTAGAGCAATATCCGCTAACCTTAGCCAAACCCTTTGCTGAGCATGGGGTAGAGGTTTTCTATTGGGCTTTTGAAAACACTCAATTTGCTAAAAGAGCAGCTGAACAAAACTTAAATTTGCGAGTTTTTTCTAGTCGCTGGAATTTTGTTAAGCAGTTAAAAAGTTTAGTTAAGTGGGTTGTTGAAAATAAAGTTGAAGCCATTCATTTTCATAAATCAACGGATTTACGCTTAGCTTTATTATTGCGTTTTTATTTACCAAAAGTGCGTTTAATATTTACTGAACACATGAATGTAAAGCGTAATAAAAAATCACTTTATCATCGCCTGCTTTATAACTATTTAGACCATGTAATAGCAATTAGTGACCATACTCGCACTAATAATTTACGCGCTCTCCCCCTTGCACCCAATAAACTTACGCGTTTATATGCTGGAATTGATTTAACCCGTTTTTACCCTTCTTTATTAGGCGAGCAGCGTCAGGCATTGCGTGCTGAACTGGGTTTAACTGCACCTACTTTGGCTTTTGCTTTGCCGGGGCGAATTTGTGATGGTAAGGGGCAGGAAGTTTTTGTTCAGGCCATTGAGCTGTTAAAGAAAAAACTACCTGCTAATCAACCAATTAAAGCTTTTATTATTGGTGGTTTAACCCATTTTGAAGGGGGCGATGAAGCTTTTGTTGCTAATTTAAAAGCATTAATTGCCAGTTCAACAGTCGTTAATGAAGTGGTGTTAACAGGTTACCGCACCGATATGCAGCAGCTATTGCAAGCAATGGATGTGGTGTGTGTGCCTTCGCGTGTTGAAGCCTTTGGTTTAACGGTGATTGAATCTATGGCTTTGGGCTTGCCGGTGGTGGGTTCTTCTACTGGCGCATTACCAGAAATTTTAGGCACTCAAGGAGAGTATGGTTTACTGGCTGAAACGGATAACCCTGCTGCTTTTGCTGAACAGTTTTATGCTTTAGCGATTAACCCTGAATTACGTAAAGCTTTAGGGGCAGCCGGTTTAAAGCGCGTAGCAGAAATGTTTGACTTACGAAAGCACGTCACCGAGTTGTTGAAATTTTATGAATAAGCTGAATAATCCCCCACGTATTCTAGTTGTTCGCAACGACAAGCTAGGCGACTTTATGCTGGCTTGGCCTGCTTTGGCGTTATTAAAGCAGTCGTTGCCTTTGGCAACAATTACTGTGTTAGTGCCTGCTTATACCCTTGAATTAGCGGCTGCTTGCCCTTGGGTCGATGAGGTGTTGTTAGACCCACAAGATTTAACCCAAGCCACCAAGAAAAATTTTGATGCCGTATTAACTTTGTTTTCTACAGGGCGTATTGGTTGGCAGGTTTTTAAAGGTCGTATTCCTTTGCGTGTTGCACCAGCCACTAAGTGGGCGCAGGTTTTTTATAACCAGCGAGTAGTGCAGCGGCGCTCACGTTCAGAAAAATCGGAATACATTTATAACCTAGACCTAGCAGAGCATTTACTAACCAAGTTGGGCGTAACGCCCAAGCCTGTGACTGCCCCTTTTTGGCCTTTAGCAGTGAGTGAGCGTGAAGCACAAAAGGCTAGTTTGGCTGAAAGTTTAAGTTTAGATGCACAAGATAAGTGGTTTTTTGTACACCCAGGTTCAGGTGGTTCGGCGGCTAATCTTTCCTTGCAACAGTTTGCTGGTTTTATTATTCATGTAGACAAACAGCGTGTTGCAGCAGGTAAAACAAGCCAGTGGGTTATTACTGCAGGACCGGGGGAAGAAGCGCAGGCACAGGCGTTACTGGCACTCTTGCCTAATGAAGTTAAAGCAGTGGGTTACTTTTCTACTAAGGGCTTGCTAGCCTTTGCTAAGTCTTTATCGGCAGCAGCTGTTTTTATTGCTGGTTCAACGGGGCCTTTGCATGTTGCCGGCGCTTTAGATGTGCCAACGGTTGGTTTTTTTCCAGAAAAACGCTCTTCGACCGCTTTACGTTGGCGGCCTTGTAATGGCGAAGGGCGTACACTGGCTTTTAGTCCACCAAAGAATGCTGAATCAGATATGGCACAGATTGATGTTTTACAAGCTGCTAAAGCTTTGGTTGCTTGGTTAAATTAATTTTTTGAGGTGTTAATGAATAATTCTGTTAGTAATCATGCTTCTTTCCGCTTGTTACGCAGCGAAGCCGTGGCTTCCTTAAATTTAGAAGTTCAAGAGTACGAGCATATTCAAACCGGCGCTAAGCATTTTCACTTGGCGGCGGAGCAGGAAGAGAAGGTTTTTTTGGTGGCTTTTCGTACCATGCCGCAAGACTCGACGGGTGTGGCGCATATTTTAGAGCACACGGCTTTATGTGGTAGTGAACGTTTTCCGGTGCGTGACCCGTTTTTTATGATGACTCGCCGTTCGTTAAATACCTTTATGAATGCGTTTACTAGCAGCGATTGGACGGCCTACCCCTTTGCCAGTTTGAATCAAAAAGATTTTGATAACCTACTGGATGTGTATTTAGATGCGGCGTTTTTTTCGCGTTTAGACCCAATGGATTTTGCTCAAGAAGGCCACCGTGTTGAGTTTGCTGAGCCGAATAACCCTGAATCAGATTTGGTTTATAAAGGCGTGGTATTTAATGAAATGAAGGGTGCGATGAGTTCGCCGACTTCAACGCTTTGGCAAACCTTTACTAAGTATTTATTTCCTGAAACCACCTATCACCATAATTCCGGTGGCGAACCTGCTTCTATCCCCGATTTAACCTATGCGCAGTTGCGTGAATTTTATGCCAGCCATTACCACCCTAGCAATGCGCTGTTTATGACTTTTGGTGATTTAGATGTGGCGGCTTTGCAAGAAAAAATTCACCAGCAGGCGTTAAGCAATTTTGAGCGCAGCGATATTGAGTTGAATGTGCCGGATGAAAAACGTTATTTTGCGCCGGTGCGGGTGGAAGAGGCTTATGCGCTAGACCAAGAAGATTTGTCTAAGCAAACCCACCATGTTTTGGGTTGGTTATTGCCGCGTTCGATTGATGTTGATGCCTTAATGAAGGCGCATTTGTTGGAGCGGGTGTTATTGGATAATTCCAGTTCGCCTTTATTAGCGGCGTTGGAATCGAGCACTTTAGGTACTGGCCCTTCGCCCTTGTGTGGTTTGGAAGATTCTAACCGTGAAATGAGTTTTATGTGTGGTTTGGAAGGCAGTGAGCCGGAAGATGCCGCAGCGGTTGAGCAGTTAATTTTAGATACTTTGCAAAAGGTTGCCGATGAAGGCGTTGACCCTCGCAGCGTGGCGGCGCAGTTGCACCAGTTGGAATTAAGCCAGCGTGAAATTACTGGCGATGGTATGCCGTTTGGTTTGCAGTTAATTTTGGCCGGTATGTCAGCGGCAATTCACCGTGGCGACCCTGTTTCGGTATTGAATATTGACCCTGCCTTAGCAAAGTTGCGTGAAGCGGTTAAAGATGCAGACTTTATTCCTAATTTAATTCGTGAATGGTTGTTAGATAACCCACACCGTGTACGACTAA
>JAAYGA010000272.1 GCA_012727935.1 Pseudomonadaceae bacterium
CAATCACAGTTAGTGGCAATTCAACAATTTTTTGCATCACTTCGCTGCAACGCTTAAATAATTTTAACTGCGCTTGATGGTCGCCTAGCTGTCCTTGCACTTCTTTTAAGTTATGCCCTGCACAAAACACCTTACCTGCTGCGGCAATAACAATCACTTTAAATGCTTTATCGTCTTTAACTTCATCTAAACGCTGGTCTAATAACTCTAGCATCGCCAGCGATAAGCTATTGCGGCTTTCTGGCTGGTTAAGGGTTAATAAAGCCACACCCTTACCTAAATCAGCTAGCGTAATGGCATCATTTGTTGTATTTGTCATGCTATGCTCTCTTAAAATTGAGTTGTTATTTATCTGCAAAAAAAGGAAGAACTATGAATACCACTGCACAAAAATTGATGCAAGACACAAAAACCATCGCTATTGTTGGTATTTCTAACAAAGCAGACCGTGCCAGTAATCGAGTTGCCGTGTATTTAAAAAATGCTGGCTACAAACTTTACTTTGTAAATCCTCAATATGAAGAAGTCTTAGGTCAGCCTTGTTATGCCACCCTAAGCGATATTCCTGACCCAGTTGAAATGGTTGATATTTTTCGTAAAGCAGAAGATTGCCTGCCCGTTGCTGAAGAAGCAGTAAAAATAGGTGCTCAATCCATTTGGCTGCAATTAGGTATTAGTAACCCAGATTGTAAAGCTTTAGCTGAAAAAAATGGCATTGCTTATGTTGAAGACGAATGCACAAAAATTGTTCACGCTAATCTTTAAGCCTAGCTAACTTTAAGCCTAACTAACTTTAAACCAAGCCAAACGCCAACTGGTTTAAATAAATAACCAGCGGCAAAGTAACCATCGCTACCAGTGTTTGTGCTGTCACTATCGCCGCCATTAAGGGTGCATCACCGCCTAATTGACGGGCTAGAATATAAGCACTGGTTGCGGTTGGCATAGCCGCAAAAAGCACCAACATAGCCTGTTCTTGTACTTCAAGTTTAAGTAACAGGCTAATGCCCACAGCCACTAAAGGCATTATCAACAGCTTGGCTAAATTAGAATAAAATAGCGCTTTACCAGCCGAGCGTAACGCCTCTAAATTCAGCGCCACACCCACAGCCAATAATCCTAAGGGCAAAGCAGCACGAGAAATAATTTCCATTACCGGCTGACTCCAACCGGGCATGCCTATGCCCGTTACATTTAAGAATATACCCAACAAACAACCTAAAATTAATGGGTTCTTAATAACAGTTATTAATGTTTTACGCATATCGGTACGCTGTTCACCGGCATAAAGTGAAAAAATCAGCACACACAAAACATTCAACAGTGGAATCATTAGCGCCATAATCACGGCTGCTAAGGCTAAACCTAGGCTACCGAATAATTCAGCCGAGGCCGCTATAGCAACATAGGTATTAAACCTAATTCCACCTTGATAGATAGAAGTAAACTCTGGCCCAGAGCGGCTGATAAAACGACGCAAAATAACAAGCAGAAGCGTCATTGCTATGAGTAGTAAAAATACTGCCAATAAAACTCGACCCACCGCCACACCAGAAAAATCGGCAAGGGCTAGGCGAGTGGCCAACATGGCAGGGAATAAAAAGTAATAAACCAAGCGCTCTAACTGTGGCCAGAACTCTATAGAAGGAAACCTTAGTTTTTTAAGGAAAGCGCCAACCAGAATAACCATAAAAACCGGACCTAGCGCATGGACTAATGAGAGCATATACCTGAGAATCCCTATTTGTGCGTCATCTAACCACAGGCGGCCTAGATAACGCTTTGTTAAGCTAACAAATTGCTTTTTTGAGATATAACTTGATGAACCAGCAGCTGGATAAGCCTACAAAACCCTACCCTGTTAACTTGCTAATACTTATTACCCTAATTGGTATTTTATTAGCCATCTGGTACGCCACTAGCTACTTGAATAGTAAACAAGACAGTCAAGTGACTTGGTATTCTGCCGCTAGCTGCCAGCTTCCACAAGACACTTGCTTAGCAAAACTGGAAGGCAAGCAACAACTCAGCCTACAGTTTCATAACCAACAGCCTAAACCTTTAGAAAACCTACCCATTAGTGTGCAGCTTAAAGGCTATAGCGAAGCTGAATTACAAAACCTTGAGTTAGAAATAGACCTGCAAGGCCGTGATATGTACATGGGTTATAACCGCACGCTTATGACTTATCAAGGCGAAGGCGTGTTTACTGCCAACCCTATTCTTAGTATTTGTACTGAAAAAATAATGGTGTGGCGAGCTAGTGTATTAATTAATAACCTAACCACTAGCACCACCTACGGTAGCTATTTCGACTTCACCGTAAAAAGCTAATTCAGCAAAACGCTAAGGCGCTGAATTTAAGTGCTGCCACATGGCATGAATGGCCTGCATTTGTGGTCCTTCACGGGTAGCAAAAGCTTTCGATTCATAACCCCACCAATCCCAACAACCCTTAGGGTTAGGTAAACTGGTTTTTGCTTGCGGGAAAAGCAACACCAAGTCACGCGCATCGGCCTGCTGTAAATAGCCGCTTAAGCGCATAAAGTCTTCGCCTACTTCTGCTGCACCCTGCTCACAACCATGCAAAACCACCTGCAAGCCACAGCCACCGGCTGCACATTGCTCGGGCACATAATAAAAGCCTTCTTCAGCTAAACCCTTACTTTTTTCCGCTTTAAAGGTATTTTGGTTAAAGGATAATAACTGACCCTTAGCTTCATTTTGAACTGCTTTTTTGGCGGGTCCATCAAGGTGATTTAAGCTTTCTGCTGCGCCAGAATAACCACAGGCATTCACATAGGGCGTGGCAGTTTTTTCACAAGCCACACCGGAGCTTAAAGTGGGCAAACCATGACCGGCTAAGGCTTGTGTATGAATTTTCAAACCTTCAGGTGCCAGCTGTGCATAAGTTTTTTCTAAGGCAATAGAGACAGGTTGAGCGACCACTGGATCTGCCTCTGCTTTATAAAGATAAA
Organism: Pseudomonadaceae bacterium; assembly: GCA_012727935.1. GTDB lineage: Bacteria > Pseudomonadota > Gammaproteobacteria > Pseudomonadales > Halomonadaceae > Marinospirillum. The sequence goes on from JAAYGA010000272.1 coordinate 2,979, forward strand.
CACGGCTATTGGCCACTAATTTAGGATCGCCTAGCTCGCCTTCTTTAGCTGCCCCCTCAATTAACTGCAGGCTTTTTTCGGCACTGGGCGCACCACGGCTAACCGCCATGCAGTTGAACAAAGCAGCGCTAACTCCGTCTTTAGCACAAGCATAGGGACCTGCCGCAAACACAGCCACGCCGCGCACTTCATCCGGCCAAGCTAGGTGTAACTGGTGCGTCAAATAGCCACCTGAAGAAAGCCCAGCTATGTATAAACGCTCAGTATTTGTATTCAACTTAGGCAGTTCAGGGTGTTGTGATTCATTACTAGAACAAGCCGTTAAGAGTGCTAAACCGGTTAACAACAAACTTGCTTTTAGCCAAGTCATTTTATGCTTTTTCATCTTGCTGTACCTGTGGATAACTTTGTTAGTTAAATTTTTATAAACTGTTCAAGAGCTGTGTTTAACCAGCGCCAGCCTAAAGCTGAACAAGCAATTCTATTTTGGTCACTTGTCCAGAGTTCACGCTGCTTTAAGGCCTGAATTTGTGGCTGTAAATCGGCTAAATTCAACCCGGTTCTCAGTGGATAACTTTTTGCCTCCACTCCATCGGCTAAACGCAGCGCATTCATCATAAATTCGATGGGTAATTCATCGGGGGTTAAAACTTCCGTACCAGCTAAAAAATCACGCCCTTCAATTAAGCGTGATAAATACGCCTGTGGCTGACGAGTTTTCCAACGCCTTTCAATGACCAGTTCGCCTGCCGAATTAAAACGGCTTAACTTGCCATGTGCACCAGCGCCTAGGCCTAGGTAATCGCCAAAGCTCCAATAATTCAAGTTATGCCTAGCTTGTTTGCCAGCCAAAGCAAAAGCCGAGACTTCATAGTGAATAAAACCTGCCTGCTGCAAAAGCTCGCTACCCGCATCTTGAATGGCGGCTAGGGTATCTTCTTCTGGCAACTTGGGTGGGCGGCGATAAAACTCGGTATTAGGCTCTAGGGTGAGCTGATACCAAGATAAATGGGTAGGCTGTAAATCCAACGCTTGTTGAATATCAGCCAGCGCCAAGCTTTGAGTTTGTTCCGGCAAGCCATGCATTAGGTCTAGGTTGAAGTTATCAAAGCCAGCTTTGCGTGCTGCGGCCACAGCGGTCACCGCTTCTTGCCCACTATGAATGCGCCCTAAAGCTTTAAGCTGTTGGTCGGCAAAAGACTGCACGCCCATGGATAAACGATTGATTCCTGCTTCACGATAACCGCTGAATTTGCCTTGCTCCACCGTGCCAGGGTTGGCTTCTAGGGTAATTTCACAATCGGCGACTAGCTTTAAGCGGCTTTTTAAACCGGTAAAAAAGGCGTGATAACCTTGCGG
>JAAYGA010000273.1 GCA_012727935.1 Pseudomonadaceae bacterium
GCGTAAGGCACAGTTAGTTAACCTAGTTGAAACTAGTTATAGTATTTTGCAGGCATTAAACCAAAAAGTTGTTAAGGGTGAAATCACTTTAAATCAAGCGCAAGAACAAGCGCGCTGGACAATTCATCAAATGCGTTTTGGTGATAATGAATATTTTTATGCTTTAAACCCTCAAGGTGTAACCATGCTGCACGGTGGCAACCCTGCTTTAGTGGGTGTTGATTTGTCTAAAAAAGCACTACCTGATGGCCGTTTAATCTTTAAAATGATGGGTGAAGTAACCAGTAAAGGTAATAATGCTGTCGAGTTTTTTGAATATGGCTACCCAAGGCCGGGTGGCGAAGAAGCCTTTCCTAAGCTGGGTTATGTTAAGGGCTTTGCGCCTTGGAACTGGTCTTTGGGTGCAGGCATTTATCTTGACAACCTACATGCCGACTTTAAGTCTGATGCTAAGCGTCTATTTTTTTTATTGGTTGTTAGCCTATTAGTCTTAGCTTTGGTTGCCATTCCTATTGCGCGTTCCATTATCTGCCCCTTACAACACCTAGGTCAGGTGATGGATGAAGCGGCTAAAGGAAATTTAAGCCTAAGAACTGGCTTAACCACGCGTGATGAACTAGGTTCTCTTAGTCAGCAAATTGATAGTATGCTGAGCCGGTTCTCTGAACTAGTTAATCACCTAGCCAGCTCATCTAATCAGTTACACACCTCTTCCGCACAGTTGGCGACCAGTGCTGAACAAGCCAGCCTTGCTTTACTAAGGCAAAGTGAAGAAACAGACCAGCTATCAACTGCTATGCATGAAATGACTGCAAGGGTGCAAGAAGTTGCTTTATCGGCTATTGAAACATCCAAGGCAATTGATAAAGTTGACAAGGATGCGGCTGAAGGCAATAAAAACCTAGTTGAAACAAGGGATAAAATTAAGCAATTAGCCTCTGAAATTGAAGAAGCGGCCAAAGTAATTAGTCATTTAGAAGTGAGTACCGATGAAATTAGCCGAGTGTTACAAGAAATTGAAGGCATTTCTGAACAAACTAACCTGTTAGCTTTAAATGCTGCCATAGAAGCAGCAAGGGCTGGCGAATCGGGTCGGGGTTTTGCTGTGGTGGCCGATGAAGTTCGCCAACTGGCTTTAAGAACCCAAAATTCGACTGAACAAATTAGTAAAATGAATGAATCCTTAGGTAAGGCGGCACAGCGTGCAGTGAGTGCAATGCAAAGTTCACGCACCACTGCTGAAGAAAGTGTTGTGTCTGCTAATCAGGCAGGTTCAGAACTAGAGAAGATTGTTAGCAATATCATGGAAGTTCGTCAAATGGGCATTCAGGTGGCCTCGGCTACTGAACAACAAAGCCAAGTAGCGCAAGAAATGAGTGCTAGCCTAGTGTCAATTACTGAAGTATCTGAGCACTCGCATCAGGCGGCTCATGCTGTGGCTAGCAGCAGCGAAGCGTTGTCGCGTTTGGCGGCTAACCTGCAAAAAGAAATTAGCAAGTTTCGTACTTAGGCTTGGTGCTTAGTGTTTAGGTTTAGTGCTTAGGCTTAGAGGTATTAGATTAAAGCTTGGTAACTGCTGTAAAGGTGCATTCCTATACCTGCAATGCACAGCCACCAAGTGAAAAAGTTTAATAGCTTAGAGTCGGCTCTTAAAGGGGTTAGCCTTAATTTTGCTTTTAAAGGCCACAATATCCTTAAACCTTCGGTGGTCATGGCATCGCCTATTAGGTGTGATAAAAACCCAAAAATAAACGCCAGCATGGCTAGGTAGCCAACACCATAAACAGACCCTTGCAAGGCATCTGATCCAAACCAACCCAGCTGGCTATTGTGTTCTTCCATTAGCCAGCCTGCAAAAAACAGCATGGGAATTACAAGTAAAGCTGAGTGGGTAAAACCTCGATGCCCACCACAAAAGCTATAAAAAAAGTGGCTAATACCTGGCAACCAACGACCCACCTTAGATTTAGGGTGGTCGGCGTCGGGAATTAACGAACCTAGGGCTACAGCGGCTAGTTCAATTATTCCTGGCGTGTGGCCAACAAGGCTAGTAACAATTAAAAAGCTACCCGTGCCAAAAGCAAGGTGGGCATTTCCCATCATGGTTTGAAAATTCCTTAGATATTTTATAACGCACTAGTAGCTACGCAGCTAGTTATTCAGCGGCCTTTAAAAGTAGCTGAGTATACTCACTAACTGGATGTTTGAACAGTTGTTCTGTGGTGGCGGTTTCAATTTGCTGGCCATCTTTTAGTACTAGAATGCGATGGCTTAAGGCTTTAATCACTTGTAAATCGTGGCTTATAAATAGGTAGGTTAGCTGGTGCTTTAATTGCAGCTCCCTTAATAGCTCTATTACCTGCGCTTGCACACTGCGGTCTAGGGCTGAAGTGGGCTCATCGAGCACTAATAAGCGCGGTTTAAGAATTAAGGCTCTGGCGATGGCAATGCGTTGGCGTTGCCCACCCGAAAACTCATGCGGGTAGCGGTTGCGGGTTGAGGTTTCTAAACCCACTTCGGTTAATACTTCGCATACCTTGTCTTCTACTGCTTGTTTACTTAGCTTGGGCTGATGAAGTTTAAGCCCTTCAGCAATAATTTCTGCCACACTCATACGTGGGCTAAGGCTGCCGTAGGGGTCTTGAAAGACCAGCTGCATTTTACGCCGCCAAGGTAATAACTGCTTTTGCGGCAAGCTTTGGAGTTCTGTACCCTCCATCTTAATAACGCCGCCAGCATTAGGTAATAACCTTAATAAAGCCAAAGCTAGGGTAGTTTTACCTGAACCACTTTCACCAACGATACCCAGTGTTTCGCCTTCTTTTAAAATCAGCGATTGGTTTTCTACCGCTACAAAAGGTGCGGTTTTTTTCCAAGGCAAAATACTGGTGGCTGGGCGAGCAAATTCTACTCTAAGGTTGTTTACTTCTAATAATATCGGGCTGTTAGGGTCTATGGCTGGCGCTTGGCCGCTGGGCTCGCTGCCTAGTAGCTGCTTAGTATAATCAGCTTGAGGATTGGCAAATAATTCGGCAGTAGCTTGGGTTTCTACCACTAAGCCTTGGTGCATCACTGCCACTCGGTCACTGTGTTTGCGCACTAGGTTTAGGTCGTGGGTAATTAGCAAAATTGCCATGCCAAACTGCTGTTGTAAATCTTTTAGCAAGTATAAAACTTCTTGCTGTACGGTAACGTCGAGCGCTGTAGTTGGCTCATCGGCTAATAAAATATCCGGATTATTAGCCAGCGCCATAGCGATCATCACCCGCTGGCGCTGACCGCCCGATAACTGATGCGGCCAAGCTTGAGCAATTGCAGCAGGGTTGGGTAGTTGCACCGCTGCTAATAGCTCTAAACAGCGCTGCTGAGCTGCTTGACCTGTTAAACCTTGGTGCAAGCGCAGGGTTTCATTAATCTGTTTAGCGACTCGGTGCAAGGGGTTTAACGAGGTCATGGGTTCTTGAAATATCATCGCTATACGTTTGCCACGTAAATAACGAAATTCGCTTTCATTCATGCCCACTAGCTGCTGGTCTTTTAACAGCACACTGCCTGTTACCTTGGCATTGGCAGGCAATAAACCCAGTGTGGCTAAAGCAGTGACTGATTTACCTGAGCCACTTTCACCGACTAATGCCAGAGTTTCACCGGCATTAAGCGTTAAAGAAACGTCTTTTAATGCGGGTGCATTATCACCAAAGCTAACCCTTAGGTTTTGAATAGTCAGTAAGGGCTGTTTAAGCTGATTATTATTTAAAGATTGATTAGTCATTCAGCAGGGCCTTACGTGGGTCAAAGGCATCTCGGACACCTTCACCAATAAACACCAAAAGGGTTAGCAGCAAAGCCAAGGTCGCAAAAGCGGTTAAGCCCAACCAAGGCGATTGTAGATTAGCCTTGCCTTGGGCAACCAGTTCACCTAAGGAGGGAGTTCCTGGCGGCATACCAAAACCTAAAAAGTCTAAAGCGGTAAGGGTAGTCACTGCACCGGTAAATAAGAAGGGCAAAAAGGTTAGGGTGGCAACCATGGCATTAGGTAAAACGTGCCTAAACAAAATCAAATGATTTGGTAAACCTAATGCC
>JAAYGA010000274.1 GCA_012727935.1 Pseudomonadaceae bacterium
CCTTCGCTTATTTCTGCCGTTTTATGGAGTTGGGTCTATATACTTTTGCAAGGATTAAAACGGCGCTTTGCAGTAAACTAATAGCCAAGTCGGTTATTTTGATTGGGTAACACATGAGCGAAGAAATACTAATAAATATAACACCAACAGAAACTAGGGTCGCGTTGGTTGAAAATGGCGTTTTACAAGAAGTTTATATAGAACGAACCAGCCGTCGTGGCATTGTTGGTAATATTTATAAAGGTAAGGTTGTTCGAGTTTTGCCCGGAATGCAGGCCGCATTTGTAGACATTGGCTTAAACCGAGCGGCTTTTATTCACGTTGCTGAAGTGGCTAAGCCCTCTGTAGAACAAACAACCGAACCCATGATAGCCAGTCTTTTGCACGAAGGGCAAAGCCTTGTAGTGCAAGTCACTAAAGACCCAATAGGCACTAAAGGTGCGCGTTTAACTACCCACCTTTCTATTCCTTCTCGTTACTTGGTTTACATGCCTCAAACACCCCACGTAGGTGTTTCACAGCGTATTGAACAAGAAGGCGAGCGCGAAAGGCTTAAAGCCTTAGTTAATCAAGGCTTAGCCGAAGTTAATGCTCAAGAACTAGGCGGATTCATTCTACGCACTGCCGCTGAAGGGGTGGGTAGCGAAGAAATATTAGCCGATATTCATTTTTTACACCGCGTTTGGCAGGCCGTAGGCAGGCGCATTAAACGCGAAGTGAGTATTTGTAAAATTTATGAAGACCTGCCTTTATTTATGCGTTCAATGCGTGATTTTGTGCGCCCTGAATTAGAAAAAATCCGTGTTGATTCACGAGAAAATTTTCATAAGTTGCAAGAGTTTGTGGAAGAGTTTATTCCCGATTTACAAAACAAACTGGAATATTACCCTGGCGAGCGGCCAATTTTCGATCTTTACAGTGTTGAAGATGAAATTCAAAAGGCGTTAGGCCGTAAAGTACAGCTAAAAAGTGGTGGTTATCTAGTTATTGACCAAACCGAAGCCATGAACACTATTGATGTGAATACGGGTGGTTTTGTTGGGCATCGCAACCTTGAAGAAACGATATTTAAAACTAACCTAGAAGCGGCGGCGGCTATAGTACGACAGCTGCGTTTAAGAAACCTAGGTGGCATTATTATTATTGATTTTATTGATATGGTTGATGCCGAACACCAGCGCCAAGTGTTACGTTTATTGGAACGTTATTTAGAAAGGGATTATGCTAAAACTAAGCTAACTGGTGTCACCGAGCTAGGCTTAGTACAAATGACCCGCAAAAGAACCCGTGAAAGCCTAGAGCAAATTATTTGTGAACCCTGCCACCTGTGTTTAGGCCGTGGTACTTTAAAAACGCCAGAATCGGTTTGCTATGAAATTCTGCGTGATTTACTACGCATGGACAGGGCTTATGGCGGCGATGCTTATTTAGTGATGGCTGGGCAGGCCGTGGTTGACCGTTTCTTAGATGAAGAGTCGGCAGCCGTGGCAGATTTAGAAGCATTTATTGGTAAAACAATACGTTTCCAAGTTGAAACCCTCTACTCGCAAGAGCAGTTTGATATTGTTTTACAATAGGCTTATTAAAGCAGGTTTGTTAAAACAGATTTATTAAAGCAGGTTTATGGCCGCTCAATCTAAAAAAGACCTTTCATGGCAATTTTACCTACTTCAGCTACCCTTTTGGGCAGCTTTAGTATTGCTGGTTATGGTTAGTCTGTTAGTTATTACGCTACGTTTCCTAATACCAAAAATGGATTCAGCCCGCCCTCAATTAGAAACTTGGTTAAGTGAACAGCTACCCTTTGATTTAAAAACAGCTCAGATAGCCGGTAGCCTATTTAAAATAGACCCTGCGCTTAGCTTAGAAGAATTAAGCTTTAGTCATCAGGGGCAAGAATTTCTAGTCATTAAAGACGTTTATTTAGAACTAGACACACTAGCAACCTTAATTGCTGGTGCGCCACGCATGAAAGATGTTCGCATAGCAGGTTTAGAGCTTTGGTTGGAAGAAACGCCTAAGGGCTGGCAACTGCAGGGTTTTGAAGCAAATAATCTAGCGAAAACAACGGCCAATGAAACCAACACTTTAGAAACGCCTGCCATGAGTTTGCAGCAGGTACTGGGTTATATTGAACAGCTGCTAGTGCAGGGCGAATTAAACTTTACTGATTTGCGCTTTCACTTTAATCCTTTAGATGATGAGCCACTGTTCTTTTCTGCAAATTCCATGAGCTACCGCCGCTGGTCGCAAGGCCGGCAATTCTCTTTTCAATTAGAAGCTTCAACCCCAACAACTCAGCCAGCAGAATTGGTGGTTACTTTAGAGGGTAAGGCGTTTGATGTGGCTAGCTCTCATGTGTCGGCTTGGTTTAATTTTCCACTGGTTAGCCTTGATGATTTTCAGGCACTTTGGCCTGCAGCTTTGCAACAAGAAGCTCAAAATATACAAGGGCATTTTTCAGTGGAAGGTTGGTTTAACCTTCAACAAGGGCAAGTGCAACTAGATTTACAGGCACGGCAAGTTGAGCTGATTCGTGACCAACTTTGGCAGATTGAATTTGAAAAAGCAGATTTAACCTTGCAAGGTAAGCTTGATGCTTGGTCTGCTGACTGGAAAATTAGTGAGTTACGTTCAAGCCATTATTTTTTTAATGAGTTAGCAGGGCGCGTTGGTCAACAGCAGCAAAACAGTTATTTACAGCTAGAAGAATTAAAGCTTGACCCTTTAGCGCAACAGTTAATAAAAGACCTTAACCTTCCTGAAAGGGTGCGTGAATTAATTAAAGATTTAGCACCAAGCGGTAGTTTAAAAAACCTATTAATAACGCAAGACGAAGCTGGTGAATTTGAACTGCAAGCCAATTTGCAGCAGGTGGGTGTGAATGCTTGGCAAGGTGCGCCGCAGGGTGCAGGTTTGAATGGCTGGTTGCAAGCTAAGGCTAAGGGTGGGCAGGTGGTTTTTGCTGATCATCCGCTGCAACTGAGTTTTCCTGAACTTTATAGCCCCGTCTGGAATTTTACACAAGCCAAGGGTGTAGTAAGCTGGGAATTAGCCGGTGATGACCTTTGGGTAGTCGGTAAAGATTTAGCCGTTGTATTGCCGGTGGCTGGAGTGCCAGATAACCCTGTGCAGGTTAGTGGTGAATTTGCTTATTTTTACGGGCCTCAAGACCAGCGGTTTTATTTAAATTTAGGCTTGCTGGCGGTGGATGTGGCAGCCCACCAGCAATTAGTTCCTGACAAGTTGGTAGAGCCAGCACTGGTCGACTGGTTAACTTCAGCCTTGCAAGCAGGGCAGGTTAATAAGGCAGGTTTTATTTATGCAGGCCCTCTAGGCAGCAAGGCTACTTTTCAATTAGTAACCGATTTTTCAGCCACACGTTTTAAATTTCAGCCCGACTGGCCTAGCCTAAATGATGCTTCGGGTTATGTTCAGGTAATGAACGGCTGGGTAAAAGGGCGTGTTAAAAGTGCCAAGTTAAATTCAGGGCAGTTAAGTGAGGCTTACTTTGCTACGGGTTTAAATGAGCAGGGTGAACTCATGCTTGAAGTGGCTAGCCAATTAGAGGCTCCATTAGAACTTTTTCCTTGGCTGGTTAAAAATAGCCCTTTAAAAACGCAGGTGCCTGAAGCATTGCATGAATGGCGCTATTTAGGTCAGCTTAAAGGCGCTTTAAGTTTAGGTGTGCCTTTAAGTGCGGTTGAAAAACTGCCCCGTGTGGAATTAAAAACAGACATTAGCCAAGGCCAGTTAACCCTTAACCAGATTGATTTAACCTTAACTGAAATTAATGGGCCTTTAAACTTTACCCTTGAAAAAGGTTTGGAGTCTTCTGGTTTATTAGGCCAAGTTATGAGCCAGCCAGTGCAGGCTTTCTTTATAACTGAACCTGAGAATTATTTAACTTTTTCTACACACTTGGCAGGCGATGATTTAAAAACCTATTTTAAATTGCCTAAGGCTTTAGAGCTTTCAGGAGTAACGCCCCTTCAAGGTAGTTTATTGTTAGCGCCCATTAGTGTTTTAGAAATAACGTCTGACTTGCAAGGTTTAAGCTTTATTAACCCCTTGCCTTGGCAAAAAAAGGCCGCCGAGGCATTAGATTTTAAGATGCAGCTAGATTTTGCTGATGAGAAGCTGCCGCTTAGTTTACAGTTTGCCGATCAGGCCAGTTTTTTAATGCACTTAGGTAATCTGGAGCAAGGCAGCCATTTACAATTAGCCGAGCAGGCAGTGCTGCCCCCTGTTTTACCTGAAGCACCCGGTTTAGTTATTAGCATATTAGTTAATAAATTAAACGTGCAGCCTATTTATACTTGGTTTAAGCAGCTAGTTGAAGATAAGGAACTAAGTTCTGTTGCTGTTATGCCAAGTAATGGGCTAGAAGGCTTGAATTCATTTGATTTAGAAGTTGAACAGTTAAGCTGGGATGATTTTTCTTTAGATAAAACAACATTGAATTTAAAGCAATTAACCGATGGCTTAAAATTAAATTTTGCTACTAGTCGAGCCGTTGGCGAGGTTTGGTTAACCAATGCACCTGAACAAACCTTAGATATACACCTAGACCATTTATATTTACCTGTTATTAAGCAGCAAGATTTAAATAATACTGCTTCTAAGCGCACTAATTATCAAGTAAAGCAAGACTGGTTAAACAACTATAACCCACAAAATTTTCCAGCAGCTAGAGTGAAAATAGACGATTTAAAGCTGGGTAATAAACATTTTGGAAAAATAACTGCCCAGTTTAATGCAGATCAACAGGGTGTAAAACTCGATCCTTTACAAATAGATTTAGAACAAAGCCATTTACTTGCCAGTTTAGATTGGGTTAAAAATGAGCAGGGTCATGCAAGTCATTTGGTGGGTAAAGTAACGGGTAAAAACTTATCTCCGGCTTTAATGGCGGTAACCGGTGCAAGTGAACCTTTATTAGTTAGCGGTAAGCATCAGCTAACTTTTGTAGCTGATTGGCAGGGTTCACCGGTGGCTTTTGACTTAAAAACAGTTAAATCAAAATTGCAGCTAGACATTACCGAGGGTTATTTCCCTAAAACAGACATGAGTTTAAGCGGTGTAAGCCAAGTGTTTGGTTTGTTGAATATGGATACTTTGCTGCGTCGCCTGCGATTAGATTTTTCTGACGTGACTTCTAAAGGGGTTAGTTACAATTCAATTAAAGGCCAATACCAGTTAGAAAATGGTTATTTAACAACCCTTGAGCCGACTAAGGTTATTAGTTCAGCAACCCGAATGACCTTGGCTGGGCAGGTTGATTTAATTGAAGAAACCTTGCAGCAAGAACTAACTCTTGTTATGCCGGTTGCCCAGTCTTTGCCTTTGGCAGCAGTATTAGCAGGCGCTCCACAAATAGGTGCAGCCATTTGGATAGTGCAAAAAGCCCTTTCTAATGTGTTCGATACTTTTACTGAAGCACGCTATAAGGTGAGCGGGCCAATTAATAACCCTGAAGTTGAGTTACAGCGTATTTTTTAGCAATTCTTCCTTTCCTTAAAGACTAATCAGCCTCATTTAGCTTGATATTTTAGCAAGTGTTTATATAATGTTAGACTTACCAGTCCACTTTTAAATTTAAAACCCCTACATTAAGGTAAGCTATGCAGTCTTCATTAAAAATTATTATTCAGGCTGTTTTTGAGTTTCTTATACTTGTGTTTTTTGCACTTTTACCACTTTTAGGTGTTTATATTGATTTAGTTATCTTGGGTAATGATTTGGGCGAGGTGTCTGTCACAGAGATTGCACAGGAAACATTGTTGTTAGCAACGGTAGTAATTTTTGGCTATGGTACTTTTAAAAAACCTGAGCAGCGTGGTTTTTTAGTGCTAGTGACTGGTTTTTTTAGTTGTTTATTTATTCGTGAAATGGATGTTTTTTTAGATGAAATTCGCCACGGGTTTTGGTTTTGGCCTGCGCTGTTTGTGGCATTATTATCGATAGGTTATGCACGTTTTTACGCTAAAAACACCACACTTAAACCCTTAATTAGTTTTATAAACACTAAACCTTATTTTTTAATTTTAATCGGGATGATTGTTCTAATAATTTTAAGCCGTACTTTTGGAAGTGGTAACCTGCTTTGGGAAGCTATTTTAACCCACGAAGCTTTTAAGGCTAAAACAGCAGTACAAGAAGGCTTAGAGTTATTTGGTTATGCCTTTATTTTTTATGGATCGCTGGTTTTTTATCACCGTGATTTTGTTTCATTTTTGTATAAAGCACCCAGCCAAGACTAGCGCCTCGCAGGGTATTGAAAACTAAAAAAGCGGCCCAAAGCCCATGGTTTTGAAAGCCCTGCAATAACCACCAAGCCAATAAATAGCCTGCTAACGACACTAGCAGGCTATTACGCATGGCAGCTGTCCAAGTTGCGCCTATAAACACGCCGTCTAATAAATAACAAGCAATAGAAACGGGTACAATTAATCCAAGCCAAGGTAGATAAATAGTGGCTAATTCCCTTACATTTGTTAAATCAGTCAGCAGTTTAATTAATTCATAGCCGGTTAACCAAAGAATGATTGTAAGCAACAAGCCTGTGGCAACAGATAAAACCACGCCGGCATTAAATACCTGCATGGCTTCTTTTTTACTACGGGCAAAGGCGGCACCAAATTGCCCTTCCACCGCTTGGGCAAAGCCATCAAGCATATAGCTAGTCAGCATAATTAGCTGCATTAATACCGCATTAGCAGCAAGGGTGGCATCGCCTTGGGTCGCTCCTTGGCGGGTAAAAAATGCTAAAGCAAATAGTAGTGCTAGGGTGCGAACAAATAAGTCAGCATTCACTTTAATTAAGGTTTGCATGGCTTTAAAGTTAAGTGGTGGATGCTGTAAAGGTATGTTTAATTCACGGCAGGTTTTAATTAGCCAATACAGCCCCACTAGGGCGGCTGTCCATTCAGCGAGCAAGCTTGCCAAGGCCACGCCATTGCTAGTCATGCCCAAACCCAAGACAAAAGTAAGGTTTAATAGAATATTAACGCTATTAGCCAAGACTAATAACACCAAAACTACTTGGCTGCGGGCGATAGCCAGCGCCACACCTAATACCACGTATTGCATTAAAACGGCTGGCGCACTCCATAAACGTATCGCTACATAACCTGTGGCTAATTCACTAGCTGTTGGACTGCCATCTAACCAGCCAAGCATTAAAGGAATGACTGGCCTAAGCAGCTGCAAGGCTAAACCCAAAGCCAAAGCTAGGTAAAGCGCCTGCATTATTAAGCGCCCCATGGCTGCTGAGTCATTCCGCCCAAAGGCTTGGGCTACCAGCCCTGTAGTACCCATGCGTAAAAAACCAAAGCCCCAGTATAAAAAGCTAAACACTACGGCACCTAAAGCTACGGCGGCTAAAAAGCGCCCATCAGGAAGATGACCCAAGACTGCGGTGTCCACTAAACCTAGCAGGGGAATACTGCAATTAGACAGCAAGATGGGCCAAGCTTGACGGAACAGCGGGCGGGTTTTAATTGGTAGTTTTTTTATAAATGCTTTCAAAGGGTTGCAGCCTTCCTTTAAGTTAAATAACTTGAGTTTTTAAAATAATGTAAAAAAATAGAATTTTTTATCAAAAAATGAGTCAGATCATGTGATAGCTTGGTAGTAGCTGACTTAGGTCATGTTTCTACTAGGTAATTTAAAAAACTTATAACTTTATACGCAGGCAGGCTAGGCAAATATGTTGCGATCTTTCAGCTGGACCAGTTTAGTTTTAATTACCCTAGTGCTTGTTTTAGTGGGTTGGGTATTAACCGCCAGCCCTTTAGCTAAAGCCGCCAAATCTAACTTTTTGCAACAAATTTCACAACTGCAGGATGTAACCGGAAGGAGCCAAACCATGCAATTTAATAATGATCAGCCAACGCTAGTGAAACTTTGGGCTAGCTGGTGTCCACTGTGTTTGTCTGAGCTTGAAGAAACCCAAGCTTGGGCAACCGACCCTGATTTTGCTAAAGCCAACCTAGTCACGCTTGCTTCACCCGGCGTTTTAGGTGAACTGCCTTTAGATGAGTTTAGGCAGTGGTTTGCCGGTTTAGATTACCCCAAATTACCAGTACAGCTAGATTCAAGCGGCGAGTTAGTAAAAAGTTTTGGTGTGCAAGTCTACCCTAGTTGGGCAGTGTTAGATGCCAAAGGCCAGCTTAAGCGTGTTGTTAAGGGCAGTATTAATAAAGCTCAAGCTTTGGCTTTGTTAGCCAATCCTGAAGCCGACTTAAAACAGTTTCAGGCCACTTTTTATCAGCCTAAGCAACAAGCACAGACTGCACCCATTCAAGCAAAAAGTGTGTATTTAGCGGGTGGTTGTTTTTGGGGTGTGGAAGGTTATTTTGAACGCATTCCTGGGGTAGTGGATGCGGTTTCTGGCTATGCCAATGGCCGCACAGAAAACCCTAGTTATGAAGATGTGATTTACAGAAATACTGGCCATGCTGAAACGGTTAAAGTGACTTATAACCCAGACCAAATTAGCTTGGATGATGTCTTACTCTACTTTTTTAGAATTATCGACCCAACCAGTTTAAACAAGCAGGGCAATGACCGAGGCACTCAGTACCGCAGTGGCGTTTACACTACCGACCCAGCCGAACAGCGCCTAGTCGCCACCGCTTTAGCCCGCTTAGAAGAGCAATACAGCAAGCCTATTGTGGTAGAAAACTTGCCTTTAAATAACTTTTATTTGGCAGAAGAATACCACCAAGATTATTTGCTTAAAAACCCCAATGGTTATTGCCATGTTGATTTAAATAAAGCGGATACTCCGTTGCCTAATAAAGTGACTAATAAATCCACAGATAAAAATACTAGTAAAAAATTCGACCCTAGCAACTACCAAAAACCAGATGCAACTTTATTAAGACAGCGTTTAACCTCAGAGCAATTTCAGGTAACTCAAAACAATGGCACTGAACGCGCTTTTACGCATGCCTATGATGATTTATTTGAACCTGGCTTGTATGTAGACATTGTGAGTGGTGAGCCGTTGTTTAGCTCCAAAGATAAGTATCAAGGGGGTTGTGGCTGGCCAAGCTTTGTAAAACCGATTGAAGATAAGGCGGTTGTTGAGCTGGTGGATACTAGCTATAACATGCGCCGTGTTGAAA